>USPX01000332.1 GCA_900556665.1 uncultured Eubacteriales bacterium | reverse complement strand
AATTATTTAGTTACTTTACCTTCAACTTGTTGTGTTTTTTGATTTAAGTTTTGAGCAAGATCAAGTTTGGCAAAATCATCTGTTTGTGGCAATGTCATAGAGAAATTGTTTGTATAGTCAATTTGCGCATTAGCGACTTTAATAGACGCATCTAATAAGTGACCACCTTTTGACTTATCCTCTGAGATGAAGTGAAGATGCCAACCTGGTAAGTTAATGCCTTGTACATAATCAGGACAACGAATAGCAACGATTGTACCAGGTACATTTTCATATGTAAATTCAGGTTGTGTGGCTGCAATTTCACTTAATGGTTTGTATGGTTTTGTTTGAGCAGGTACGCTTCTAACATGAACCATATTGAAGTCACCTTTAATGGTAGCCATATAGAAGAGATTTTTATTCTCTTTATTTTTAGCAATGGCATCATCTAAGGCTTTTTTGATCTCTTCAATATTTTTAACATCTTTAAGTTCTTTGATTTCTAAATCATTATCCATATAAGTTACAGTGGCAAATGGGATCAGTGTATCCCCTTTTTGTTTTTCTACGCTGCCATCAGATTTTGCTTTATAAACAGCACCATCTAAGACAATCATCTCACCATCTAATGTATGGAAGGTACCAAGACCTGTGTCACCATGTTTTAATAATTCATCTACTGTGATAAATCCATCATAGTTACCAAGCATTAAAGCGTTAAGTTCCGCAACTTGATAAATATTTTCTCTATCCACAGCTGGAGTAACAACTTTATTTTCAGTTACAGGTTTTGTAGTGTTTTGAACTGTTTCAGCCAATAAAGGCATTCCCATTAAGCATTGTAAAGCTAAAACACCAGCAATTAATTTTTTTCTTTTCATCTGTGTTTCCCTCTCTTTAAATGATTAATATTTTATAAGTTGAATGGACTTACAATTTATATTATAAAATGAAAAAAATAGAAGATAAACACAGGAGTTTGAAAATAATAAATTTTATAAAAAACAAACATAAAACGTCATAGAATGGTAAGAGAAGTAGCCATTTTATATAGTTCATCTAATATTGTGGAAATTTAATATACAAATGTATTAAATAAAATAGAAATTATGCATTATAAGTGTGAAAATTTTAAAAAATAAATTATAATATATTCAGAATAGTTTTGGGCAAATGAGAGAAGGTGGGTTACTTTATTTAGAAAGGTTACACATTATGACTATAAGAAATTAGAATGATAATGAAGGGGGATTAAATATGGAGAATAGATTAAATCAATTATGGCAAGCTTCATTAGCAAAAGAAGCAGAAGTAAAGAAAGAAATGTTGGTACGTATGCCAGAGCATATTGATGAACAAATATTTCTAAATTAACAACCTGTATTGATGAAGTGGAAGAAGCAACTGGTGTAAAATGCGTTTGTCAAAAAGGTTGTGGGGGATGTTGTAAACAAGCCATTCAGGTATTAGAAAGTGAGATGCAAGCCATTAAAGTCAAGGTGCTAAGCTTTTCAAAAGAGGAAAAGCAAGCATTATATGAACGTTGTATACGTGTTTTAGCGATGATTGAGGAAAAGGGATTAGATACAGATTTTAGTCATTATTACTCAGCGAAAGGGGTATCACCTAAACTCATGCAATTTATGCAAGACTATTTTGCGCTGGGGTTAGACTGTCCACTTCTATCAGAAGAAGGCAGTTGCATGATTTATGAAGTAAGGCCAGGTGGCTGTTGGGGATATCGTGTATATGATAATCCGGAAATATGTACAAGCTCTTTCTATAATTTAAATGGGGTTCACTTTGAAAACTGGGAAAACTATCTTTTAAATGTACTTTATCGTAAAACTGGCAAAGTACAAGCACTTAAGCTTTTACCTTATTGGTTATTCGACATTTTAGAAGAAGATAAGAAAAATGAGGAAAATCGTTCACAATTAGGTTAGAAAAATGTAATGAATCATAACTGGAAATTTATAGATAAGTTTATTATAATGTCTTTAGACTTACTCATAGGAGACAATTAAAATTTAAGCCCAGAATAAATGAGCGTGTCAAATTGAGCAAGGACTTTATTTGGCTAAGTAATGGAGGACGTTATGAAACAATTAATTATTTTAGCCCAGCAACCAACGCAGTTATCAGACCAAAACTTCAATCTGGAAGGCTGGATGCTAATTGGCGCAGGCATTGCAATTTGCCTTGCTATTATTTTATTATTTTTCTTTAATAAATTATTTACGAAAAGATGTCTTGAGACGCCAAAGGGGCAAAAAGCTGAAAAAGTAAGACAGCCACAAGTAGCTAGTAAAGCCGAAAAAGCAAGAAAGCTACAAGAAGCTAGGGAAGCCGAAAAAGCAAGAAAGCTACAAGAGGCTGAGGAAGCTGAAAGAATAAGAAAGCTCAAGGAAGCTCAGGAAGCTGAAAGAGCAAGAAGGCTACAGGAAGCTGAGGAAGCCGAAAGAATAAGACAGCTACAAGCAGCAAAAAAAGCTACATATACACAACCAGAATCAGAGAAGGTTGTAGCCCATGGCGCAGCAAAAGATATGGGTGCTCAAATGCCAGGTGGCACCTGGATTAATCTAATAGATGAAAATGACTTATCTAAAAGTATCAGTTTTTATTTAAAAAATGAACTTGTAGTGGGACGTAATCCTCAAAAGAGTCAAGTCATTATAGCAGATGATCCTACAGTTTCTTCTAAACACTGTAAGTTTTATGTATTTGACGATAAAGTTTATTTAATGGATTTAGGCTCTACAAATGGTACTTTTGTAAATGGTAAATTAATAGAATATGCTGTCTGCCTTAAAGTAGGCGACAAAATCGCTATTGGGGCTAGAAAATATTTGGTCAAATGGTAAGAGTATACGTAGAAAGGTTTTTGTTATATAATAAACTGAACATAAAACGAAAG
>USPX01000331.1 GCA_900556665.1 uncultured Eubacteriales bacterium | reverse complement strand
ATATAAGTAAAAGAGGTATTGCAAATTATATATGCAATACCTCTTTTCTTTTTGACAGCCTTAGTTGCCATCACTATTAAACTCTTTTTCCTAAAAAGGTTTAACTAGAAAGTCTAGCCATCTTTTCAACGTCCCAAAAGGTTATCTAGTAAGAAGGTGTAGATGATATCACTCATTGCCTCCGCCATCTATCTAGTACAACCTTTATATTCCTGCTCTCAATCACATATTTCTAAATTGACACTGGGTATACTAAATATATAGACGGTAACATAACAAAGAGAGAAATAAGTAATTAGAGAGGGTAGTGAATATGACAGCGAAACAATTTATAAATATTAAATCACCATTAACAGATGAAATAATAGGACAAGTACCGGCAATGAGTAAGGAAGAGGTAGACGAGGTTATTCAAAAGGCCAAAGAAGCCTTTAAATTATGGAGAGATAAACCGCTTCATGAGAGAGTAGAATATTTATATAAAGTAGCTGATTTATTATTAGAAAACGAAGAAGCACTAACGGATTTATTAATTAAAGAAGTTGGTAAAGATAAAAAAAGTGCCAAGTCGGAGGTTGTAAGAACAGCAGATTTAATTAAATTTACAGCAGATACAGCTAAAAATATGCATGGACAAAATATAAATGCAGATAGCTTTCCAGGCGGAAATAAAGGGAAGTTTGCCATTATTAAGAGAGTCCCTATAGGTGTAGTATTAGCTGTTTCACCATTTAATTATCCTGTAAATTTAGCAGCCTCTAAAATTGCACCTGCCCTTGTAGGTGGGAATAGTGTTGTTTTTAAACCGGCTACACAAGGAAGTTTATCCGGTAGTTTTTTAGCAAAATTATTTATAGAAGCAGGATTGCCAGAAGGTGTATTAGGAATTGTAACAGGTAGGGGTAGTCAAATAGGGGATTATGTTGTAACCCATCAGGATATTAATTTTATTAACTTTACAGGAAGTACAGAAGTTGGAAATCATATTGCTAAAGAAGCGAAGATGGTGCCACTTCTTATGGAGCTAGGGGGAAAAGATGCAGCAGTGGTTTTAGAAGATGCAGATTTAGATTTAACTGCTAATCATATTGTAAGTGGTGCCTTTGCTTATTCAGGACAAAGATGTACAGCTATTAAACGTGTAATGGTTATAAATGAAGTAGCTGATACATTAACAGAAAAAATCAAAGAGGAAATGAAGAAGCTTAAAGTAGGCAATCCTATGGAAGTGGATGAGGCTTTAGATGTAGTACCACTCATTAATGAAGGGGCGGCTGATTTTGTAGAAGGGCTTATTAAAGAGGCTAAAGAAAAAGGTGCGAAATTACTATGTGGTGGAGAAAGAAAAGGAAATTTAATTACACCAACATTATTTGATAATGTAACAACTGATATGCGCCTTGCGTGGGAGGAACCGTTTGGTCCAGTACTGCCAATTATTCGTGTAGGTTCTGTAGAGGAATCTATTAAGATTACTAATGCCTCAGAATATGGGCTTCAAGCTTCAGTGTTTACAACCAATATGCATAGGGCATTTGAAGTCGCTGATAAATTAGAGGTAGGTACTGTACAAATTAATAATAAAACAGAAAGAGGGCCAGATCATCTTCCATTTTTAGGGGTGAAAAGTTCTGGAATAGGTGTGCAAGGTATTTCATATTCAATAGAAGCTATGACACGTATCAAATCTACAGTTATTAATTTATAAAGTAAAACTTAGCTACTAATGATGTGGATTCTAGGAAGGTATACCTACTAATTGGGCTAGGTGAAAAATATGGTGTTATAAAGGAGGGAAGTTTACAATTAAGCTACCTAGAAACTATTGAAGTTTGCAAAAGTTTCGAAGGCATGCTTGCAAGTTTATAAGAAGTAAATCGACTAGAATTGATATTATTTAGAAAAAAAGGTATACTAAATAAGTAGGAAAAATCTACACGAAGGTGTAAAATCTACACGAAGGTGTAGATTTTTTCTTTATATATAAGTTTATATTAAAGACAATTTAAGGAGGCAAATATGCGTATTGATAAATATTTAAAATTAAGTCGTATTATTAAAAGAAGAACAATTGCTCAAGAAGCTTGTGATGCAGGGCGTGTAATGATTAATAATAAAGTAGCTAAAGCAAGTACTGATGTGAAAATTGGTGATGTAATTGAAATTAGATTTGGTGAACAAACTACTAAATATGAAGTAGTACAAATCAAAGAGCACGTTAAAAAAGAAGAAACAGCTGACTTGTACCGTATTGTGTAATAAAACCATTTTACCTTCATATAAATAGATAATAGGTAATTAGCTATTGTATGAAAGGGTGAAATAAAATGGAAGATAAGATATCTAAGAAGCATGTTGTAAATATGATTGATAGACAGAGACTTTCTATAACTGGTGTAAGTGATGTGTTCTCTTTTGATGAAAATATAATAGAGTTAGAAACAAGTAAAGGCTATGTAGATATTCAAGGAAATGGTTTGCACATTGTAAAAATGATTTTGGATGATGGAGAGTTGATTGTTGAAGGGACAATAGATAATGTGGTTTATCATGATAGTCAAGGTCCTGGAAAGAAGAAAGGTTCTATCATCTCTAAATTATTTAAGTAAGATGGTGATGATGGATGAATGAGATTGTAAGTAGCCAAGCTTTATTGTTTATAAACTCTATTGAAATAGGTATTATTTTAGGAATGGTCTTTGATATCATAAGAGTTACGCGAAAGATTGTAAAAATCCCTGATGTATTAGTACAAATAGAAGATTTATTATATTGGATTATATGTGGTCTGGTTGGTTTTTATATATTATATATTACTAATTATGCTGAGATTAGGCCATTTGTATTTGTAGGTATGGTGTTGGGTGCGATATTCTATTTTGCAACATTTAGTATAGTGTTTATGAA
>USPX01000330.1 GCA_900556665.1 uncultured Eubacteriales bacterium | reverse complement strand
GTAAGATTTCATTAATTAAACTACTCTTTCCTGATCCTGAAACCCCTGTAATACAAGTAAGTGTCCCAAGTGGCACTTTTAGCGTCACATTTTTAAGGTTATTGGCTTTCGCTCCTGTTACTGTTAAAGTATGCCCATTTCCTTTTCTTCGAACGGATGGCACTTCAATTTTCTTACGTCCGCTTAAGTAAGCTCCTGTTTCTGACTTCTCACAAGCTAAAATCGTATCAATTGGTCCTGAAGCAATGATTTCACCACCATGTTCTCCAGCACCAGGTCCAATATCTACAATCCAGTCTGCTGCATGCATGGTATCTTCATCATGTTCTACAACGATTAAAGTATTTCCTAAGTCTTTTAGATGAATGAGGGTTTGAATTAATTTATCATTATCTCTTTGATGAAGTCCGATACTTGGTTCATCTAAGATATAAAGTACCCCTACAAGTCCTGACCCAATTTGTGTGGCTAAACGAATACGTTGGGCTTCTCCACCTGAAAGTGTCCCAGATGAACGGGCTAAACTTAAGTAATCAAGACCTACATCTACGAGGAAACCAAGTCTTGCTTTAATTTCTTTAAAAATAAGCTCTCCGATTTGACGTTGTCTATCAGTAAGCTCCACTTCATCAAAGAACTTTTTAAGCTCCCCAATAGACATATGCGTTAAATCATTGATGTTTTTATCCCCTACTGTGACCGCTAAAGCTTCTGGTTTAAGTCTTGCCCCTTTACAGCTGCTACATGGAATACTTGTCATAAGGGCTTCGTATTCTTGTTTTGTACTTTCTGAGCTTGTTTCCAAATAACGTCTCTTTGTATTTTCAAGTACCCCTTCAAACGCATATTCATAGCGCTTTGTTCCATATTCACCTTTAAAAGTGAAAGAAACCATTTCACTGCCTGTACCATACAAAATAATGTGTTGAACTTTTTCTGGCAGTTCATTAAATGGTGTATCTAAATCAAAGTCATATTTATCCATTAATGCACTCATTAACGCATATGCATAGCTTTCTGGTTTAGCAATAGAACCCCAACCAAGTACTGCAATGGCACCTTCTCTTAAGGTTAAACTAGATACTGGGATCACCAGCTCTGGGTCTACCTCTAAACTTTCGCCAAGCCCTGTACATACTGGACACGCTCCATGTGGATTATTGAAAGAGAATGAACGTGGTTCAATTTCTTCAATGCTAATATTACACTCTGGACAGGCAAAGCTTTCGCTAAATTGCATAGGCTCTCCCCCTATTACATCTACTACCATTAAACCACCTGAAAGCTTCATAACTGTTTCAATAGAGTCTGTTAAACGTTTTTCTATGCCTGCCTTAATAGCTACACGGTCTACAACAATCTCTATAGTATGTTTTTTATTTTTATCTAATTGCACATTTTCTTCACTTAAGTCATATACTTCTCCATCAATACGGGCACGTACATAACCTTGCTTACGCGCGCCTTCAAGGACTTTTTCATGCATCCCTTTACGTCCTCGTACAATAGGTGCTAAAAGTTGCAATTTTGTACGCTCTGGTAAATTCATAAGCACATCTACCATTTGATCAATGGTTTGTTTTTTAATTTCTTTCCCACACTTTGGACAGTGGGCAATCCCCACTCTTGCAAATAAAAGTCTTAAGTAATCATAAATCTCTGTAACTGTACCTACAGTTGAACGTGGATTTTTACTTGTGGTCTTTTGGTCAATTGAAATAGCTGGTGAAAGTCCGCTAATGCTTTCTACATCCGGCTTTTCCATTTGTCCTAAGAACTGTCTTGCATAAGCTGAAAGTGATTCTACATATCTGCGTTGTCCTTCTGCATAGATTGTATCAAATGCTAATGAAGATTTTCCTGAACCACTAAGTCCTGTAAAAACAATAAACTGGTCACGTTCTAATTCTAAACTAACATTTTTTAAGTTGTGCTCTTTTGCGCCTTTTATGACAATTTTATTTTTCATCTTTTCCCCGTCACATAAAGCTTTTAGACGATTGCCTTTATAAGTCTTATGTCCTTTCTGTTTCTATATATTTTATCAAATTAACACAATATTTATTTCCATTATATCATAAGGTGTTATTTTTTCAAACATGTGTTCGAATTTTTCTCAAACCAGCACTTTAATATGCTTCTTTAATAGAGTAACCATTTTTGCATACAAAAAAACACATGCAAATTTTTGCATGTGTTTTATCCTATCTGTCGATAAAGTTGCCTACTTGATCCATTAACATATTAAGGGCTACTGAGTTAAATCCACCCTCTGGAATGATAATATCTGCACGTTTTTTGCTAGGGTCTACAAATTGTTCGTGCATTGGTTTAACTGTATTTAAATATTGATCAATTACTGAATCGATATCTCTACCACGCTCTTTTACATCACGAAGTAAACGTCTTACAATACGTACATCCGCATCTGTGTCCACAAATACTTTAATATCCATTAAGTCACATAATTCTTTGTTCTCGAAGATTAAAATTCCTTCAACAATTACAACTTTAGCAGGTTGTACTTCTACTACTTCGTCAAGTCTTGTGTGCTCCACAAATGAATAAACTGGGTGCTGAATTGCTTTCCCACTTTTAAGCGTTTTAACATGTTCAATTAAAAGATCAGTGTCAAAGGCATTTGGATGATCATAATTTAATTTGGTACGTTCCTCATAAGAAAGATCTGAATTCGCTTTGTAATAATAATCATGAGATAATACTACCACCTTATCTTCAAAAGCTTCTTTGATTTTATATGTTAAAGTGGTTTTACCAGAACCAGAGCCTCCTGCAATACCGATTATCATGATGTCTTCCATAGTATCCTCCAATTATCTCTTCTGTTTTAAGCTACTAGCCATTACTAAGTATGATATCATATTTCAAGTAATTTATCTACCTATTTCCTGACA
>USPX01000329.1 GCA_900556665.1 uncultured Eubacteriales bacterium | reverse complement strand
TAATCCCTACAGCTAATGCCCCTAAGAAGGCACCACTTGCAGCGGTATTGTCTTTATGCACCAATTGAAACATCGATTCGATGAGACAATATTTATTTTTAGAAAGCACTAATGCACCCTTTTGTTTTAAATAAACACATACATAATGCACCCCTTTCTTTAAATAAACTGACATCTTTTCAATAATGTCTTCGATTTTAGGACTCATTAAACCTAATTTATCCAGCTGATCTTCGGTAAACATGAGTGCATAAGGCACCTCAGGTATAACAGATTCTAAAACAGCCTTTTGACCTGTTGAAACAATCACCTTTACATTATGTGCCTTGGCTTCTTTCATCCAGTCCCTATAAATGGTTATGCCCATATGCTCTGGTAGGGCGCCTGCTAATACTAAAGTAGACACCTTCTTAATATGCCCACGTAATTTCTGGGTTATTAAGTTACTTTCCTTCTCACCTGGCATTGTGGATTCTGTTTTGATGGTATAGTCTTTCATCAAATTTTCATCTACTATTTTTACATATTGTGGTGTTTCATAATCAGTCCACACAATATCTGCTTTTACTTTAGATTTATCTAAATAGTGCTTAATATATTTTCCTGCAAAACCACCCATGCTACTTAGTAAAATAGGTTCTTCTTGTAATACTTTCATCATTTGCGCACTATAAACACCTTTAGATAAAATATTTAAAGAAACATGCTTTGCCGTTTGCTCCTCATCTGCCGTTAATGCTTCCACACCATATATGTACTCTATGGCAGGAAAAGGGGCTACTGTTATAATCATTATTTCACCACCCTTTTACTATTTTACATTGAGATTTATCTTTATATATAGTTATAGCATACTTTCTGATAATTTATCCACTTATTTTCAATTTCTTCCCATTTAGTATCAAAATTAAGCACTTTAAAAATAGGACAAAGAGAAGGAAGTGTTACAAAATAAAATTCTGCAACACTTCCTTCTTTATCATATCATTAATTATGCTCTAAATAATAATTCACTATAAGTTGGAATTGGCCAAGCCTTTTCATCTACCATGACTTCTAAGCTATCTGCTACTTCTCTTACTTGTTCCATTACTGGAATTACTTGATCTTTGAAGAATGTTGCTTTAGCTAAAGCTTCTTCAATATTTTCACTTTCATCTACAAGGCTGATAAGTAAATCTGTGCTTTCTTTTAGGGCATTAAGTTTAGTTGTAAGGTTCTCTAAAATATCTGTTTGTGCAGCAATTTTAAAGCTACCTACTTGATTAAGTTTATAAATATGTTCTGCTACTTCTGTTGTATATTTTATAACAGCAGGTAAAATTTGTTTTTGTACCATATCAATCATTGTACGTGCTTCGATACGTACTGTTTTGTAGTATTCTTCAAGTAAGATTTCATAACGTGCAAAAATCTCTTCTTTATTGAATACCTTATTTCTTTCAAATAAATTGATTGCTTTTTCTGATACATAACATGGCAATACGTCTACTGTTGTCTTATAGTTTGAAAGACCTCTTGCAGCAGCTTCTTTTACCCATTCTTCTGAGTAACCATTCCCATTAAATACAATACGTTTATGGCTAGTATAAGTCTCTTTAATAATCGCTTTAATTTCTGCATTTACATCTTCTGCACCTTCAAGACGTGCTGCAAATTCATTTAATACATCTGCAACGATTACGTTAATCACAAGACCCGCTTCAGCAATTGATTCTGAAGATGGGAACATTCTAAATTCGAATTTATTACCTGTGAATGCAAATGGTGATGTTCGGTTACGGTCTGAACTTTCTTTTTGAAGTTGTGGTAATGTGGCTACACCCATTTCCATCATTTCTACTTCAGAAGCAGTTACTTTTTCATCTTTTTCAATGCTTTCAAAGATTCCTGTGATTTCTTCACCTAAGAAGATTGAAATAATTGCTGGTGGTGCTTCGTGTCCACCTAAACGATGATCATTTCCTGCTGTTGCAGCACAAAGTCTTAATAAATCTGCATATTCATCTACAGCTTTAATGACTGCTGATGTGAATAATAAGAATTCTTTATTTTGATGTGGTTTTTTACCAGGCGAGAATAAGTTCTTACCTTGATCTGTTACAAGTGACCAGTTAACATGTTTTCCTGAACCATTTACATATGCAAAAGGTTTTTCATGAAGTAAACATGCAAGCTCATGACGGTTAGCTACCTTTTGAAGTGTTTCCATAATAAGTTGATTTTGGTCACACGCTACGTTAGAAGTTGCAAAAATAGGTGCCAATTCATGTTGTGCTGGTGCTACTTCATTATGTTTTGTTTTAGATGGTACACCAAGTTTCCAAAGCTCTACATCAATGTCACGCATGTATTTTGCAATTTTCTCTTTAATACTACCATAGTAGTGATCTTCCATTTCTTGTCCTTTTGGAGGCATAGCTCCAAAAAGTGTACGTCCTGTAAAGATAAGGTCTTTTCTTTGTTGATAGTGTCTTTTGTCAACTAAGAAATACTCTTGTTCTGCGCCAATTGTAGATGTAATATGGGCAGCTTCATCACCTATTGCTTTTAACACACGAAGACTTGCTTCTTCAATACACTCCATTGAATGTAAAAGTGGTGACTTTCTATCTAATGCTTCACCTGTATGTGAATAGAAAGCTGTTGGAATGCAAAGTGCTACCCCACTTGCATCTTCTTTTAAAAAGGCTGGAGATGTACAATCCCATACTGTATATCCCCTTGCTTCGAATGTTTGTCTTAAGCCTCCAGAAGGAAATGAAGAACCATCTGCTTCTCCTTTAATAAGTTCTTTTCCTGAAAACTCCATAATCATACGCCCGTCTGATGTAGGTGATAAAAAGGAATCATGCTTTTCTGCTGTACGTCCATTCATTGGTTGGAACCAATGTGTAAAATGGGTTGCTCCTCTTTCGA
>USPX01000328.1 GCA_900556665.1 uncultured Eubacteriales bacterium | reverse complement strand
ATGAATCAGAAGGAGCTGTTATAGTAGGAAGACCTATTGTTTATGATTCTAAAACTGACTTAGGATATTTTGAAGAGGTTATAGAAAAAGGAGCACTTTCAAAAACAGATTTATCTGATGTACGTTTTTTAGTCAATCATGATACTTCAAAATTGCCTTTGGCAAGATTTAAAAAAGGTGAAAAAAATTCAACTATGAGTCTAAATGTAGATGACAAAGGAATGACAATAAGAGTTAGCCTCGATATAGAAAATAATACTGAGGCAAGAAATTTATATAGTGCGGTTCAGAGAAGAGACATCAGTGGGATGTCTTTTATGTTTGGTGTGGATTCTGAAGAATGGGAAAATCTTGAATCAGATTATCCTACTCGTAGAATCACAAGTATATCTAATGTCGCAGAGGTTAGTGCTGTAACATTCCCAGCATATGAATCTACTGAGATAAACACTAGAAATAAAGAAACTTTGAATAGTGCTAAAAAAACGACAGAAGAAAATCAGAAAAATAAGAAAAGTAATAGTTTGGAACTTGAAAAGCTAAAAGTAAAATATTTATATGAACTATAAGGGGGAAGAAGATGAACGAATTCTTACAAAAAATAATTGATAATAAAACTGAAAAAGTAAAAGAGTTAAGAAAAAAAATAAAGGAATCTCAAGATATTGATGAGGTTAGAGCACTTGGGGATACGCTTCAATCCGTATTAGATGAATTAAATGATGCTAAAGAAAAATTAGCTGAATTAGAAGATGAAGGTGAAGATGGGCAAGAAGGTGAACCTTCAGAAGGAGAAAACAGAGGTAAAGATTTTTCTAAAGAAACTAGAGGAAAATTTAATCCTTTAGCAAGTTACTCACAATCTAATGGTAAAAAAGAAGAAAGAAACACAGATCCATATGATACAGTAGAATATCGTACTGCATTTATGAATTATGTTTGTAGAAATACACCTATACCAAAAGAAGTTATACCAACAGAAATTAGGTTAAAAGCAGTAACAACTACTACTGATGCTGGGGCAGTTATACCAACAAGTATATTAAATGAAATAATAACAGAATTAAAATCTTATGGAAATATATATAACAAAGTAAGAAAATTAAATATACAAGGTGGTGTTCAAGTACCTATATTATCTTTAAAACCTACGGCTTCATGGATAGGAGAAACATCTCCAAGTGATGACCAAAAAATACAAGCAAAAGATAAAATATCATTTAATTACTACGGACTTGAATGTAAAATAGCACAAACATTACTTGTAAATGTTACAACACTTGCTATGTTCCAAGAATTATTTGTTCCATTAGCAGTTGAAGCTATGACAATAGCTTTAGAAAAAGCCGTTATAAATGGAACTGGTTCAGGACAACCAACTGGTATATTAAAAGATTCTAGGGTTCCAAGTAAGAATGTAATAACTTTAACACCAGATGATATAGCAAGCTGGAGTGCATGGAAGAAAAAAGTATTTGCTAAAATGAAAAAGGCTTATAGAAATGGTGAATTCTTTATGGCTCAAGGGACTTTTGATGGATATATAGATG
This sequence comes from uncultured Eubacteriales bacterium, assembly GCA_900556665.1. The sequence continues at coordinate 1,376 of USPX01000328.1, read as the reverse complement.
GTATGGTAGATAAACAAGGTCAACCTATAGGTAGAATTAACTATGGTATAGATGGTGGAGAAACATACAGATTCGGTGGAAAAAATGTTGAAACAGTAGAAGAGGATATTATAGCAGCTTATGACGATGCAGGTACTGGTGATGTAATAGCTGTATTTGTAAATTTATCTGACTATGCAATAAATAGTAATCTTGATATGCAAACTGTTAAGTGGATAGACCATGATACGAATGAAATAAAAAATAAATGTATCTTAATTTGTGATGGTAAATTATTAGATCCTAATGGAGTATTAGTAATTAAAAAAGGTGCAGCACCTGCTCAATCTACTGAACAACAAACTCAAAATAGTTAGGATGTGTTAAAAATGAATATTCCAGATAATGTACTTAATAAAGTAAAATCTAATTTAGGTATAACTGGAGAGTTTCAAGATGATACAATAAAAGGATATATTGAAGAAGTTGTATATTTTCTTATAGATGCTGGAGCTAATGAAGAATATGTTATGAGTCCAAAATGTATTGGACTTATAACAAGGGGAGTGTCAGATTTATGGGGCTATGGAGCAGGTGATGCTGCACTTAGCCCTTATTTTATGCAAAGGGCTATCCAAGTTTGTAGCAAAGTAGGTGATATATGATGAAAACTTATAGACCATCATTACCATTTACTTTTCCAGTTAGGCTGTTAGGCCCAACTAAAAAGAGTATCAACGGGGTATTGAAAAAGGACTATATACAAATTGCTATAATAAATGTTAGCTTTAAAACTTTTGGGGGTACGGAAACTGAGAAAAATGGCACTTATAATATAATAGATACAGCACAAATAGAAACATGGTATAGACCAGATATAAAATCTGATTGTATTATTGAAACTATGGATGAGAAAAAATATGAGATACTTGGAGAACCTGAAAATATAAATATGAGAAATCAATTTATAAAGTTTAAGGTCCAAAGGGTGAAAGGTGGTGTTTAGATGAGTGCAAAGATGGAACTTAAATTTACTGGTATGAATGAGTATATAAAAAGACTTGAAAAAATGGATAAAGACTTAAAAAAAGTTACGGAAAATGCATTAAAGGCATCATCGGCTGAGATTACGCCAGGTATTCATAAGGGAATAAGTCCACATAATTTAACTGGTGCTACAGAAGGTTCTATAGTGAATGATAAAAAAGTTGAATGGACTGGAGAGACAGCAGAGATAAAAGTAGGGTTTAGGATTAGTAATGGAGGATTGGCATCAATTTTCCTTATGTACGGAACCCCAACTATAGCTCCAGATACGGCATTGTATGATAGTATTTATGGTTCATCAACTAAGAGTAAAGTTAGAAAAAAACAAAAAGAAGTTTTTGAAAAAGGAA
>USPX01000327.1 GCA_900556665.1 uncultured Eubacteriales bacterium | reverse complement strand
CACATTTTAAAACATACTTTACAAGTTTTAATAACTATTATGTGGTTGAGAAACCTGAAATTAAACGTAGATTTAGAAAACCTAAAAAAGATTATTTACGTGTAGAATTTAGAGGTATTTCGGCCTCAACATTAGTAGCCCTCTATAATCATGTTTTTTCATATATTGAACTTACCAAACAAATAGATGAGGGGCTGATTAAAACATTTAGTTATAGCATTGTGACAACACTAGAAAAATTACAACAGCTATATATGATTTTGCCAGACGACAAATTTTTAGAAGCAGTACAAAGTGCAGAGCAAGTCTTTAAGGGAATGTATAAAACGGCACTTGGTATAGATATTTCTCTCATGTCTAAGCCTGAAAACCATGAGCAGCTCCTAAAACAGTTTAAGGAAGATGTAAATATTGTAGGAAGTTTCTTTAATGAATTAAATTAACCCTTTTTTATTTATAGGGCTATATGCTGATGAGATGCGTGAAAAATGTAGAATATTTATATAACATGAATATAGGCGCGTAAATGTATAGTATGTTATAATGTGATTACAGAGCAGGGTAGAGTATTGAGCGTTAAGTGCTATTGTTACGGAATGTTGAACATAGACGAAAACCTCAGGTTGCGGTTCATTACTCGCATTCACTGCAATATTATTATATCAAGTTATAATAACGTTGTTTTTCGTGAAAACCGGCTCCTTATTAATTTTTTTAAGGAGGCATTTTTATGCAAAAAAGTAACAAAACAAATCTTTTTCCTATGGCAGCAACGGCCATTCTTGTTGCGATTAGTATCGTTTTAAGTGGGTTAGTTTTTTATATTCCACTTTTTGGATTCCCTTCTGTAAGATTTTCTGTCACAGGTATTCCAATTTTTTTAGCAGGTAGTTTATTTGGAGGTGTATATGGCGCTATTGCTGGTTTCTTAAGTGACATTATTGGCTTTATGTTCACAAGTGGTGGGGCACCGTATCATCCAGGTTTTACAATTAACTCTATACTAGTAGGCCTTATTCCGGGAATTATTTTCTCACAGATTAGAAAGAAAAAAATTACTGTCTCATTTAATAAAATTAACTTTATGATAGGATTAGTTGCGGCAGTAGGAGCAGTTGTTTATATTAACTTTATTGGTATTCATGAAATTGAAGAGTTAGGAAACATAATGGGTATGCCTACAAATATTGTATTAAGCATTTTAATGATCATCATTTTTATCGCTTTAGTAGGTCTTACAAGGTATGTACAAAATAAATTTGGAGATAGTGATAGTTGCTATTCAATTGATAAGATTATCTTTGTGAAAATCTTAAACTATATTGCCATTCAACTTATTTGTACACCAGTATGGCTTAATCAACTTTATAATCTTCCAATTGTAGCATCAGTAATGGTTCGTGTATTTAAGGCACTTATTGATTTACCATTACAAATAATGCTTGTGTACATTATTATAAAGACGATTCCAGTTAACTTAAGAAAGAAATATTTAGTATAAAGGAAAGGTGCCATAAGCGGCACTTTTCTTGGTTTTAATGCAATTACTTAGAAGGGTATGCATAATGCCTAAGAAAGGGAGAATTAGAATGACAGAAAAGTTAGCATTAGAGTATTTAGAAGCATTTAATGGTGGAGGTATACGTTTAGGCCTTGATAATATTACACGTCTTATGGCGCGTCTTGGCAATCCTGAAGCGCACCTTAAGATTATTCATATAGGCGGGACTAATGGTAAAGGTTCAACCAGTGCATTTATTAGTAATGTATTAAAAGAAAATGGTTATAAGGTAGGTGCTTTTAATTCACCTTATTTAGTAACGCCTAGAGAGAATATTCGTGTGAATAATGTGGATATTAATCCTTCAGAATTCCTGGCGTGTGTACAAAAAGTAACTGAAGTAGGTAGAATATTAAGAGAAGAAGGACATGAACCATCTTATTTTGAAATTATGGTAGGTGTAGCTTTTACATATTTCTATGAGAAACAAGTGGATTTTGTAGTCTTAGAAGTAGGTTTAGGTGGGGCTTTAGATGGAACCAATGTAATTAAAGAATCTCTTGTCTCAGTTATTACTAAGATTTCCATTGATCATAAAGACTTCTTAGGTGACAACCTTACAAGTATTGCAATGCAAAAAGCTGGTATTATTAAAGAAAATGGTTTAGTCATCACAGGGACTCAAGAAAAAGAAGTTTTAGATGTATTAGAAAGTGTTTGCAGTGAAAAGAAAGCACAGCTTATAGTAGCACCTTGTGATCAGATTATAATCGATCATGTTTCAGCAAAGGGTACAGCTTTTAGATTACAGGAAGAAGCTTATGAAATTAGCTTAATAGGTGCACACCAAGCCTATAACTGTACAATCGCTTTAGCAGTGATAGGAAAATTACAAGAGTTAGGTGTCCACCTAGATAAAGCAATGATTAAAAAAGCTTTACTTGAAACAAAATGGGAAGGAAGATTTGAAAAAATTGGGGACTCACCTTTATTCTTTATAGATGGTGCCCATAATGTGGATGGTATTATGGCTTTAAGAAATACAATTAATGCTTTAGAAAAACGTTATACAATTGGGATTGTAGGGATGCTAAAGGATAAAGAAGTAGAAGAGATGTTAGATATTATTATGCCATGCTTTGATACTTTAATTGTCACCTTACCACATAATCCAAGGGCTATGACGCCAAAGTGTCTAGGCGATAAAATAAAGGCTTATGGTAAAGAAGTATATATCGTAGGGGATGTACATGAAGCCAAGATAAAAGCATTAGAAGTTGCTAAAGAACATAAAGATAGTCAAATTATAGGCTTTGGTTCTCTATATATGATTGGGGAGCTTAAAGAAAAGTAGAGAGTGTAACAAAATAGGTCCGCTGAGGTAGTGGTGGGTGAGAGGATACTCCTTCCGTAATTTATGAGAGGCTA
>USPX01000326.1 GCA_900556665.1 uncultured Eubacteriales bacterium | reverse complement strand
TCATATTGATGACCTGGGTATATTTCTGTGTTTTTTGGTATAATAGCTTTAATATGCTGGATGCTTTGATACATTTCATCTACAGACGCACCTGCTGCGCTGCACATACCACACCCTTCAATAAAAAGTGTATCTCCTGTAAATAATTTTTCACCGATCCAATAACACATACTTCCTTTTGAATGCCCTGGAGTTAATAGACACTTAACATTTATTGCCCCCATATGTAGGATATCGCCATCATTTAATAGTTTCATATTAGGGATATAGTAGTCGTAAAAATGTGCTTCATCAGTAGAAAGACATACTTGTATCTGATACTTTTGATATAACCATTCTACCTGAGCTGTATGATCACTATGTGTATGTGTGAGTAAAATATACTTCATTTTAAGTCCATAACTCGCTATAAGCTGCTCAATCTTTTCCCTTTCACAGGCTGGATCAATGATGATTGTTTCTAGACTATTAGGTTCCACAATTACATAAGTATATGTTTTATAAGTTGTTGATTCATCTTTTAATATAAATAGCTTAAATGAGTTTTCTAGCATTTAATGCTCTCCTTTCATATTCTTTTCTATGTTTTGGCTTTCTTCATGATAGACAATAGATTCGATAATATATTTAGGACGATGTTTAGTTTCTAAATATATCTTACCAATATACTCGCCCACTATACCTAACATCAAAAGTTGCAATCCACCTAGTGCCCAAATAGAGACACTTAAGCTTGTCCAACCACTCACTGTATCCCCCATAAAACGTACAGCTAGACAATAAATCAGCATGCCAATACTTACGAGGAAAGCAATCCCACCTAATAAAGTGGCTATACGTAAAGGTTTAATCGTAAAAGAGGTAATACCTTCTAATGCAAAAGCAATCATTTTCTTTAAAGGATATTTAGATTCGCCTGCTATACGTTCATGACGTTCATAAGCTACAGTTGTATATGGATAGCCTATTTGTGGCACAATGCCACGTAAAAATAAGTTAACTTCTCCAAATTGCATAAGGCCTTCTAATGCTCTTTTACTCATTAAGCGATAATCTGCATGATTGAAAACCACTTCAACCCCCAAAAAGCGCATGACTTTATAAAAACTTTCTGCTGTAAAGCGTTTAAAGAAAGTATCCGTTTTTCTAGACGCTCTTACGCCGTAAACAATGTCATTGCCTGCTGCATAGGCATCCACAAACTTTTCAACCACCCCTACATCATCTTGCAAATCTGCATCCATGGAAATCACACTATCTGCATGGTTTTTTGCAATGGTTAACCCTGCTAAAAGTGCATTTTGGTGTCCTCTATTACGCGCTAAGTTAACCCCTACAAATAGTGCATCTTTTTCTGTGAGTGCTTTAATCATTTGCCATGTATGATCTTTTGAACCATCATTTACAAATGCAATGCGACTACTATGAGCAATTTTGTGCTTTGCCATTAGATTTTTCATAACGACATGAAGCTGACTAGCTGTTTCATGTAAAATCTCTTCTTCATTATAACAAGGTATTACTAACCATAAACAATTCATGTGATCATTCCTTTGTATCATAATTTCATCTTACATGCTTTAATGCTTATTATAACTTAACAGGTGGATATTTTCAAAATTATAAATAAAAAACCACCCAAATACTTCTATGCAAAAAGGTATCTAGGTAGTTTGCTAATCTATTCATTGATTTAACGCATGATAATATAAATCGTATAAAGCACATAGAGTGCAACTAAAATGCCACCTTCTACTCTACCTATACGCTTTTTAGTCCATGCAAAAATATAAGTAATCGCATTAAATCCCAGTAAAATCAATAAATCATATAATGATAAAATATTTACATTAATCGGATGAATACTGGCTGAAAGTGCTAATACTAATAGGATGTTGAAAATATTCGACCCCACTACATTGCCAATGGCAATATCACTTTGCCCTTTTCGCGCAGCTACTAAGCTTGTGACAAGCTCTGGTAGTGAGGTCCCAATAGCAACAATAGTTAATCCTACTAAGGTTTCACTAAGTCCAAATGAAATCGCAATGGTTGAAGCACTATTTACAACTAATTCTCCACCTATAATAATCCCAACAATCCCTATAAGCGCAATTAAAATCCCTTTGCCTAAGCTATACTTAGGTGGCTCTTCCTCTTCAGCATGCTTATTCTTTAAAGCTGCACTAATCATGTTATAAATAAAAATCACAAAGAATAAAAGTAATGTTAGTCCATCTCCACGACTAATTACATTAGGCGCACCATTGTTTAAAAAGGAATCTGCCCCTAAAAATAATAGTGCAATTGTAATTAAAATAGAAAAAGGAAAGTCCTGTTTAAGCACAGAATCTTCTACAGCGAAAGGTGTAATCGCGGCGCAGCCACCAACAACTACTAATGTGTTAAAAATATTCGAACCAATAACATTTCCCATAGCAATATCATTTTGTCCTTTAAGTGCAGCAGTAATGCTAACTGCTGCTTCTGGTGCACTTGTACCAAATGCTACAATTGTTAGCCCAATAATAAGTGTGGGAATATGAAAAATCTGCGCAATAGAAGAACTGCCATCTACAAAAAAATCCGCTCCTTTTACAAGTAATACAAAGCCAATAATAAGTAAAATATAAGCCACTTTAAAAGTCCTCCCTTAGTTGTGTTTATTTTAAGCTACACATACTATTAGCAGTTTCACCAATTTTTTCAAAACTATTCTTTTAGGTAAAAATGACCTTTTTTTAAAATCATGATATAATGAATTGAAATATTACAAATAGCGTATAGCTTAGGAGGAATCATGAAAGAACAGCATTTATTAAGCTACGTACGACGTGCCATTCAAGACTATGACATGATTAATGAAGGTGACCGCATTGCCATTGGCATTTCTGGCGGTAAAGATAGTCTGATTTTAGCGTTAGCATTACGTCA
>USPX01000325.1 GCA_900556665.1 uncultured Eubacteriales bacterium | reverse complement strand
TACTTCTGCTGCCATCTTAGCTATTAGACAGCTTTCAGAGGCTTCAGATAATAAGGTACGTTATAATGTATTACGTAAAATAGGTGTAGATGAAAAAATGATTAACTTCTCACTCTTTTTACAAATAGGATTATATTTTATGTTCCCATTAGCAGTAGCGATTATTCATAGTATTGTAGGTTTAAGTGAGATTAATAAGATGATTGTATTATTTGGACATATCAATATTGCTAAAAATATTTTCTTTACAGCACTCTTTATTATACTCATTTATGGTATGTACTTTGTGGCAACCTATTTAGGCAGTAAAAATATTATTAAAGAACCAGAACGCAGAAAATAAATAAGTAGGTTTGTAGAAAATAGAGGGCTTCTTATCAAATACTCATAAGCTAGAAACTTGGACATATAATGTATGGAGTAAATGATAAGGAGCCAAAAAAATGGAAGAAAAACAAATTAGAAAAATTCCAAAAAAGGCAGTTATGATTAGTTTAACTGTGCTCGCAACGTTACTACTTATTTACTTAGGATTTGCAATTTATTTTATAAGGCATTTTTATTGGGGGACGACGATTAATGCATTACATGTGGGGGGACAGAGCGTAGGAAAAGTAGTGGGTAGATTGACAGCAGAGGCCCATGAATATGAGTTGTTATTAAAAGAACGAGGGGAAGAAACTGAAACTATTAAAGGCAGTGAGATAGACGTTAATTTTGAAGCAAAGGAACAAGTAGAGGAGATTAAGAAAAAACAAAACGGCTTTTTATGGTTATTTAAATTGGGGGCAAATAAAGCATATGACCTAGATAAAGCCTATACATATGATGCACAAAAGTTACAAGATAAACTGGAGAAGTTAAACTGCCTAGATGAAAAGCATCAGGTGAGGCCTGAAAATGCAAGTGTCGTTTATGAGAAAGACTGCTTTGTCATTAAAGCAGGGGATGAGGGAAATCTGATTAAAAAGGATGTGCTTTTAACAAACTTAAAAGAAGCAATTAAAAGTGGGAAGCAGGACATCGATCTAGATGAGGCAGCATGTTATGAAGAAGCTACATATCAAGTCGATTCAAAAGAAGTACTAAATGCAGCGCAAACCTTTAATAACTATCTAAAAGCTGAAGTTACCTACACTATAGGGGATAACACGGAAACGGTTACAAAGGAGCAAATCAAAGATTGGCTTTATACAGATGACAAGATGCAGCCACAATTAGATAGACAGAAGGTAGAAGCGTATATTGATACATTAGCTAATAAATATGATACAGTAGGGGGAACACGTCACTTTAAGACATCATCAGGCACAACCATTGAGGTAAGCGGTGGAGACTATGGTTGGGAAATTGATCGAGATAGAGAAACCCATGAATTAGCCAAAGCTTTAAAGGGCTATGTACCTGTAAAGCGTACACCAATTTGCACCCAACAAGGGGTGGCATATGGTTTAGAAAATGATATAGGGGGAACCTATGTAGAAATTAATTTAAGCAGTCAGTACTTATGGCTTTATAGTAATGGCAAAAAAGTAACAGAAGGCAGCATCGTTTCAGGCACAGCAGATGGCAGACATAATACACCACCTGGCGTTTACAAAATAGATTATATGGAGCGTAACGCCATTTTAAGAGGACCTGGCTACGCCTGTCCAGTATCTTTCTGGATGCCATTTAACGAAGACATAGGCTTACACGATGCCACCTGGCGCGGCAGCTTCGGCGGCACCATTTATCAATATAACGGCTCCCACGGCTGCATCAACTGCCCATATAGCCTAGTCGAAACAATCTTCAACACAGTCAGTTCAGGCACACCAGTTGTATGTTATCATTAAAAAAATAGGAAGGTGTCATAAAATAGGTCCGCTGAGGTAGTGGTGGGTGAGAGGATACTCCTTCCCTACGCTCAGTCAAACAGTCAACCTAAGAGCACTTTGATAATCTTCACTAAGCCTCTCAGGAAATTACTCCACAGGTATCCTCTAACCCACAACGACCTCAGCTGGTATTTTGCTACCCTAGGAGAGGATAAAAGAAAAAGCGAATGTAATTATCTTGATAGTAAGTATAGGGGTTGATGTACTTATAGTATTAGTATACTTTTGTGTAGATGATAAGAGAGTAGCACGAAATTAAAAGTGATTTTGCGTTACTCTCTTTTTAATATAAAATTAACCTTAAATACACTTAAATAATTTTGAAAATAATAAATAGTATGATATATTTAAGATAAATACATTATAAAGGAGTAGGGAAATGAGAGTTGAGGGGACAAATAAAAATATTAAAATGCGTGGTAGGGTTTATACAGAAGGAGAAGTGGTGTATTTAAATTATTCTTGTACTTCTTTAGAGTTTACATGTAAAAGTAAGAAGGTAAGTGTGAGACTCTTTACAGATGGGCACAAAAGAGAAGAAATATTCCTTGCCAAGATGGCTGTTTTTATTAATGGGGAGGAAATGCCATCTCAGTGCTTTATGTTAGAAGAAGAGGAAAAGGATTATGTACTTTATGAAAGTGAAGTAGCAGATACGCTGCATATTAAACTGATGAAATTATCAGAAGCTGCCTTTGCTAAAGTAGGTGTCAAAGGTTTTGAAATTGAAGGTGAGTTATTGCCTTTAGATGTAAAACCAGCCAAGCATAGTATAGAGTTTATAGGAGACTCTATTACATGTGGTTATGGTATTGAAGGCGTATGGAATGTAGATACCTTTTCAACGAAGCAGCAAGATCCTTGGAAAGCCTATGCTGCAAGAACAGCTAGATATTTTGGCGCAGATTTTCACCTTATTTCATGGAGCGGTATTGGCGTGATTTCTTCATGGACAGATACAGGAGATATTAATAATGACTGGCTTATGCCAATGATTTATCCATATTTAGATAGAGGCCTTGAAAATACTTTAGGACACAAAGTATATAAGGCTTGGGAT
>USPX01000324.1 GCA_900556665.1 uncultured Eubacteriales bacterium | reverse complement strand
ATTCTTTGAAAGAATGTGAACCAATAGTGCATAAATAGATTATTGGTTTTTTCATTTGCAACAAATCCAACAACACTATCTGGGAAACACGCATCAAAAGTAAGTATTCCTGTTTTGGCAATATTGGCAGCTATTGTAATACATAATGTACCCTTATCCCACATTTTGCTCTGTTGCAAACCTAACTCTGAATAAGTCATTTTATATTCACTAATATATAAATCTGCATTGGCAACATCTCCTGTTTGAATCAAAGGAAATATGCCACCTAATAATTTAGGGTCATTACGAGGTCTATGCTTTGAAACACCTCTTCCTAATAGTCCTAACTCTCCTAGCAACTGTTCATCCCAATTCTTTGGGTTTGACACAGGGTCACCAAACATCTCTATAAATTGGGATTTAATTAATTCATCACAAGCCTCAATTTGCTCTTTGCGTTTATCAATAAGTCCTTGTGCTATATCCAGTACCTTTGATATTTCTTTTTGGGTATCTATGTCATACTTAGGAATTTGAATTTCTTCAAGTACACTCTTTTGTATATGGGGTATTGTTGCCCCAGTACATCTGTCACGTAATGTTTTAGATTGAGCCTGCATATATCGACCTATGAATGGAGTATAAATTTCTTTTGAGTTCGTACTTAATCTTGCTAGCGTACTTCCTATTGCCCCACTAAGACCATACCCAATAGTTCCTGCATTCGCCCCATCCCAAGCAATGATTAAATCATCTTCATGTGCCAAAACATATTTACCATCATTTATACAGTACTTAAGATTATCATTATTTCTTAAATCATCAATCTGGATGTACCTAATTACATCATCCTGACTTTGTTCTACTGCTTCAACTTTTTTCCCTTTGGTAATCTTATATAAGTCACCTAATCTAAAATATTCCATTTTCATTACCCCTCAATCATCTCAGCTAGTTCTTCAATTCCTGCTGTAATTTCCATCTCTAGCTCTCTAATTTTCATAAGAATCTCTTGAGGGTGAGCATATTCTACTTCTTCATACTCAATTTCTTTATACTTATTGATTGAAAGGTCGTACCCATTATCTCTAATTTCTTCCACATCCACAAAGAAACTTTGTTCTGTACGCTTTCTGTCATTTTCTGCTTCTAAGTTATTAAAACGCTGGATAATGTCTGGAATATCATTTGCTTCAACTGCTTGTCTCTTATCATCTAGTGAATAGCCATCTGCCTTCATATCATAGAACCAAACTTTGTCTGTGCCCCCTACTCCTGTTTTTGTGAAGATTAAGATAGCTGTACTTACCCCTGCATATGGTTTAAATACACCACTTGGCATTGAAATAACAGCTTCAAGTTTATTGTTATCTACAATCTCTTTTCTAATTTCCTTATGCGCCTTACTGCTTCCAAAAAGAACCCCATCTGGAACGATTGTTGCACTTCTACCGCCTACTTTAAGACTTCTAAGAATAAGTGCTAAGAAGAGTAACTCTGTTTTCTTTGTCTTAGTTACTTTTAATAAATCTGCACTTACTGCTTCATAGTCAAGAGACCCTTTAAATGGTGGATTTGCAAGCACTAATGTGTACTTCTCTTTGTCTGTGTTTTGTTCTGAAAGACTATCTTTATACTCAATATTAGGATTGTCCACCCCATGAAGCAACATATTCATCGCCCCAATACGAAGCATTGTTCTATCCATATCAAAGCCATAGAACATATGATTATTAAAGTGTTCTTTAAGTCCTGCATTCAGGAAGAGGTCTGCTTCATGCTCTCTTAAGTACTCTTGTGCTGCTACTAAGAACCCTGCACTTCCCATAGCTGGGTCTACAATAACATCACTTGGTGTTGGTTTCATCAGCTTAACCATCATCTCAATGATATGTCTTGGTGTTCTAAACTGACCATTTGTGCCTGCTGTTGCTACTTTTGAAAGAAGATACTCATAAAGGTCTCCTTTTGTATCTCTATTTTCCATCTCAATACCATCAATACCATCTACAATCTTTGTAAGCATTTGTGGTGTAGGAATTTTAAAGATAGCATCCCCCATGTATTTTGAATAAGCTGAATCACCATCTTGATGAAGATTTTTAATGAATGGAAAGACTTCATTAAGCATGATGTTATACATCTCTGTTGCTTCCATATTTTTAAACTTGCTCCATCTTAAATGTTGTTTATCACTTGGGAACATGCCTTCATAAGGAAGTCCAAGAAATACTGCTTCATTTTCCTTTGTAGTCTCAATGTCATCAAGACCTTTAATGAAGAGTAAATATGTGAACTGTTCAATAACCTCTAAAGGATTTGTAATACCTCCTGTCCAGAATGTTTCCCATATCTTGTCGACTCTATTTTTAATTTCACCTGTAATCATACTTTCCTCCATATTTAAGCTTATGCGATCTATCAATAAGCTTATTTTTCGCCAATTTCTTGCTCTCTTTATTATACCAATACTTATGTTTAATAACTATATTTTAAATAATAAATATGCTTAAAAAGCCCCTATAACTAGACCCACTTTTTCCGTCTAGTTATAGGGGCTTATGTTATCTATAGACCAATCAGCTCAGCCTACATAACCTCTTATTTCTCATTTTCGTCTTGTATAATCTAAAAAGAAGCACATACAACTAGCTACCTCATTACCTTCATTTCTATATATATGTACCTGATCAGTTTCAAATTTATATACCTGTTCTTGTTTTATCTGCTGAATGTGTCCATGACATTCTACAGTCAGCACACCGCTAATTACAGTAAGGTATTCTCTCGTATTTTCACCATGACTACCACTCACATATGTGCCACCTGGTTCTACATCTATGCGATAGATTTCTACGAACTGTGAATCTTCATAAGGGAAGCAAGTCCATACTTTATACTGATTTTCCAGTTCTTTTGTTGGTACCATTTCTTCCGGATCAACAAGACAAAAATCAAGG
>USPX01000323.1 GCA_900556665.1 uncultured Eubacteriales bacterium | reverse complement strand
TGAGATGCAGTATGTCCATTTGCATTTTTTATAAGCTATTAATTGGGGACAGGCAGCTAGGCATATGCATAAAGTAGTGGGGAGAGTAGGGGGAGGATTATGAGTAAAGAAGTACCAGATTATAGCATAAACTTTCATATTGCAGAGGGAGAGAGGAAACAAATCAAGGCACTTATATTAAAATGGTATGTGGATTTAGCCATAGAACAAATGAGTCAGTTAGATGTACAAGAGCGCAAGCTATTAATAGAAAAGTTAAAGTCAAATCATTAAAAAAGTAGTGCCCAATAAAGGCACTTAAATTACAAAAGGGAAAACCTAAAAATTGGTTTTCCCTTTTTACTTTATTCAAATATTAGAGCATTTGTAAGAGAGCCTCAAGAATTAAGTGTAGACCTAAGCAAAGGACAAGGCTACAGCTAATTAATAAGAAGTTTTTAATGGCACATCCAAATGTCTCAGCTTTAGTTTGTTTAAGTTTAAAGCATGCAATATTTTTACTTACTAATATAAATGTAAGGAGTGACATAAGACATGTTAAAGGCAGATAGCCCATAATAATGGCAATAATAATGGCGATATAAGCAATATAATAGCCAGCTATCCAAAGCATAACCCCGTTTTTTCTACCGATATGAACAGGTAGTGTATAACGTTTATTGCAGATATCTTCCTCCATATCACATAGATTATTGGCAAGCATAATGTTAGCTATTGTCATGATAAATGGAATTGTCACGATTACAATGGCAAAAAGTGATGGTACATTAAAGCCGAGTATAAGCTGTGAATCAATCCATTGTAAAGTGACGAGATTGCTATCAAAAACGTGGATATAAATTGTAATAAATGTCAGTACAAATCCCATTGTAACCCCTGAGAAAAGTTCACCAAATGGTGTACGAGAGATAGGCAGTGGTCCAAAAGTATATAAAATACCAATAGCGAAACATACCATGCCTAATAAAAGCACCACTATATTTGTTAAGTAGACTAAATAGAGTCCTAGTAAAGAAGCTATTGTAAGCATAGATAAAATAATCGCTCTTACAACTTTGAGATTTAAGTTATAGTGTGAAATGGCATTATGTACTTCATAGCCATAACCTTCTTGAAGATACGCTTTTTTATAATCCATATAATTATTAATAGCAGTAGTGGTCATATCGAAAATAAGCACCCCTAAAAACATAATGATAGCACGTGAAATGCTAAAGGTATCAAAGGCATAAATCGCATATAATGACCCAAATATAAAAGGTAATTCCACTAAGCGCGCAAAACTCGTGATGCTCATAAAATGTCCTCCAAAAAATTAAATATAATAGACATTAATCAATTCATAAATCTTGCCACTAAAATAGGTTATAAAAATATAAAATCACTAAAAAATATATTTAGGATAATTGACTATTATTGGAAAAATTTAGAGTTAATTAAAGACGATGTTTATTATATAGTAAACTATAAGCAATGTGCAATAAGCGATGAAGCGCATAGATTTATAAACCAAAGAAAAAATGATAAAGATTTAACAAGAAATCATTGATTAGCTGTATAGTTTAGTATATAATATACAAGACATTAAATTTTTACTAGGAGGAATTTATGAAAAAATTTGCAGTTTTAGCATTAACTTTAAGTGCAATGCTAGTATTCACAGCTTGTGGTTCAAACGAAGCTACACAAGCACCAGAAACAACAACTACAGAGGCTCCAGCAACAACAGAAGCTGAAGGTAACGTTAAAGTTGGAGAAGTAAAAGATGCAGAAGGTAACACATTTACAGCTGAAGTTACATTTGAAAACGATGCACCAGTAAGTGTTAAATTTGACTGTATCCAAGAAGATGGATCAAGCAAATATGAAGCAGCAGCTGCTGGTACATACAAAATGACAGACACAGGTCTTACATGGGATCAACAAGCAGATGCGCTTGCAGATTTCTTAGCTGAAAATAACTTCGATGTTGCAGCACTTGCATTAACAGAAGATGGACACACAGATGCAGTAACAGGTGTATCTATTAAAGTTCCATCAATGGTTGAAGCTTTAGAAGCAGCATTAAACAACTAATAAAAATTAATTAGAGTAATCTCATTCTATATAAAGAGCAGTAACTAAGTTTTTCTAAGTTACTGCTTCTTTTAGTGCGTTAAATTAAAATCCCCCCACTTAATCTAGGAATAGACTAAGTGGGGGGATTTTGATTTAACGTTAATACTTTAACATGTAAAGTATGTTTTAATTGGCTAATGTAAAATCAGGGCTTGTTAAACGGAATTTATCTTTAATACCAGATGTGACATAAACCTTGTAATCTGTTGTTACAAAGATTGCATCAATGCCATCTAACTTTTCAATAAAGCTGAGGCCATCTTCAATGCCTAATGCAAAAGTAGAAGTTGAAAGGGCATCTCCGTCTATAGAGTAGTCACTAATAATAGATACCCCTGCAATTGGATTATCATATGGATAACCTGTAGCAGGATTTAAAATATGGTGATATTTTTTACCATCTTCAGTTTCTAAATAACGTTCATAGATACCAGAAGTTACAAGGGATTTGTTGGCCATTACCACGAAGACCAAAAGGATCTTGGATACCGATAGTCCATAATTTATTACCAGGTTTATCACCAAGGGCATAAACATTTCCACCAAGGTCAATAATTGCATGCTCTACGCCAGATTCACGTAGAATCTTGGCGACTTCATCAGCCGCATAACCTTTTCCAATACCTCCTAAATCAAGTTGCATCCCTTTTTTCTCAAGATAAACACTATGTGTACTTTCATCTAATGTGACAAGATTAAAGTCAACCAGTGGCAGTGTGGCATCGATTTCTGATGGCTCAGGAACACGGGCAGTTGGGAAACCAATATCCCAAAGTTTAACTAGTGGTCCTATTGTAAGATCGAAGGCACCAGAAGTCAGCTGGCTA
>USPX01000322.1 GCA_900556665.1 uncultured Eubacteriales bacterium | reverse complement strand
GAGTATCAAGCACTTTATCAAAAGCCTTTCTTCACCCTCTCACGGTGAAATCATGGGTTCGATTCCCGTATGGGTCATATATTGATAGTCAAGGAGTCTAGCACTTAGGTGTTGGGCTCTTTTGCTACTTGAAAAAGTGGTAACTGCAAATTTTGTTTCCGGAGATAGCAATTTAATACATAGAAAGTAAAATGTATATCATAAATTTATGGTATAATATTCAAAAACATAGTCAAAGCTAGAAAGAAATGCTAGAGGTAAGGATATGAGAAAAGTAAAGCCACTAAATGATTTCATATTTAAAAAATTGTTTGGTGAAAAGGGAAATGAAGATATTTTACTATCTTTTTTAAATGCAGTTTTAAAGAGAACATGTGTAGAACCTATTGAGGAAGTAAGCATTATAGAAAATAAAGAACTGACAAAGGAACTCATTGAAGATAAGACTGGTATTATTGATGTAAGAGCTAGAACAGCTAAAGGTGAAGAAATCGATATTGAAGTACAACTTACTAATCAAGGAAATATGGAAAAACGAACAATCTTTTATTTAAGTAAGTTATATATTAGCGGGATTAAGCAAGGTGAAGACTATGCTAAATTGCCACGTGTCATTACGATTAACTTGTTAGACTTTGAAGTTTTAGGTACGAAGGGATACCATTCTTCATTTCATTTTTGGGAAGATGAAGAGAAAGATTATATGTTGACAGACGTAGCAGAAATTCATTTCTTAGAGTATCCTAAGTTTAGAAGACTTACTGAAAAGAATTTTAAGGATAATGCAATAGAGAGATGGTTAGCCTTTTTAGAAAAAGATATCTCAGAGGAGACTTTGAAGGAGTTGGTACAGATGGAGCCAGCAATACAAAAAGCAGAGAGTAAACTTGAGCACTTAAGTAGTGATGAAGAAACAATGAGTATTTATTATGCAAGAGAAAAATCTTTACATGACCAAGCTAATATGATTAATACTGCGGAACAACGCGGGAGAAGTCAGCGAAATATAGAGATAGCCAAGAAGATGTTATTAGCAGGAATGGATTTAGAAATGATTAGAAGTATTACAGAACTAAGTATAAGTGAGATACAAGCATTAAAAGATAGTGATGTATAGGATGCTTTAATTACTCTAACTGCAAATTTTACTGCAAATAAATTTAAATAAACACCCATGATTCAAAGTAAAAGATGAAAAAGAAGAAATAAAGTAAGCTACTCTTAAACACTTGAGAATCTTAGATTTCCATTGATTATCAAGCACTTTGTCACAAATTCTTTTTCACTCTCTCACGGTGAAATCATGGGTTCGATTCCCGTATGGGTCATGACATGAGCGACAAGGAGTCCGGCTAGAATTAGCTGGGCTCTTTTTGCTTTAACTGCAAAGTTTAGTTTTATAAAGTAAGCTTATAAATGAATGTTATTAAAAAATACTAATATGAATGGGAGTGAAACAATGAACGCTGAAGAAATATTAAAAAGCCATGTAAAGGACATAGATATAATAGAACATAGTAGACGAGTATTGAACATATGTAATCAATTTATAGATAGTGAAAAAGATTTAGGTAAATTTATAGACATTGATATATTAAGAGATTCAGCTATATTACATGATATTGCTAAGTGCGATGAAAATAAGGATAAGAAGAATCATAATAAAATAGTAAGAGATATTATAGAAAATAATAAGGAGTGGTCAGAAGCATTACCTAATAGGGAGGAGATATACGAAATTATAAAGGCTCATAAGGGAAAATTTAAACCAGATGAAGAGATCGCCATAGAGGCTGCTATTTTAAGACTAGCAGATAAGCTTGATAAATTTAAAAAAAATAAAAATAGAAATAAAGCAAGTGAAAAATGCAAGGATTCAATGGAAAAAATAGAAGAATACTTTGAATCAGCTAGTGATAGCAATTCAACAGCTATTAAACTCATAAAAAAAGCTTATAACAAGCTATATAATGCATATAATAAAGAGTTTATAGAGTAAGCGTATTCAGATAAAAAAGTAAAAGGTTAGACTATAAGGATGTCAGGCATGTAAATTTGCCTGATATCTTTTTGCATACTTTAGTTATAAAAAACAAATAGTATCAATAGTGATGATTGAAATGCCCCCAATAAGTTAGAGTTAAAAAGCTAACTTATTGGGGGCATTTCATTTAGTGCAATAGCCTATTTATTAAAGTTTACTATTAGAAGAAGAATAATTTTAGTAAACCGAGTACTACTGATAATGCTACAATGATTTTGGCTAAAGTAGCATTATTAGGTTTTGTATGTTTGATAACAATCCCTACGATTGCTAAGAAGCCAAAGCACCAAGAAATAACTTGTTGGATAATGTAGTTACTTGGATAGCTTTGTGCTGAGATAACGGCGATTCCCATACCTAAAAGTGCTACGAAGTAAAAGAGTACTTTTTGTACTGTCTCGTTTTTGCTTAAGAATAAAAAGGCAATGCCGAGCCCTGATATTATTGTAAGGGCTACAAATATAATTAATAATTCTGCCATAATGTCCTCCTAAAATGAATGATTAATATAGCTTTATTATAATAGGGAGTTCTGTAAAATTTACCTAGGTAATTCTGAAGAATTCTGAAGGCTATATGTGTAAATTGATTGTGATACTAAAATCCGTATTTGATATGGAGGACTTTACCGAGCCATTATAGCGTTTAGCTAATTGTTCAATGCTTTGAATGCCAATGCCAAAGCTTTCTACCTTGTTGCTTGGGTGTTTTGTTTGATTACTTTGAAGTAGCGTGAGCATATCTTGCTGTAGACTTAGCTTAAATATGATTTTTTCTGCTGGATTGGCGTATTTAATAATATTGGAGGTAAGGTTATCAAATATACGCACCAGATCTTGAGGGGCTAAGCTTGTCTTAAAATCTGGCAAATCTTCAAGATGAATGACTACGCTAAAGCCTTCATTTTCTA
>USPX01000321.1 GCA_900556665.1 uncultured Eubacteriales bacterium | reverse complement strand
AAGAAATCAACGCATTAAATACAGAAATGCTCTCACAAGCACAAATTGTAACAAATCAAGTTCAGCATGAATTAACAATTACTGCTGAAGGCTCAAAACTTATTAATGAAACACAAATGCGTTTTGAAGTAATTGCTGAAAACTTCAAACGCTTCACTCATCTCATTGAAGATGAGCTAAGTAGTATTAATCGTCTAACAAGTAACTATGTAGATGTTCAGTCTAGTACACAAACAATTTCCTCTCTTCTAGAAGAAAATGCTGCTGCCATGGAGCTTGTAACTAATAATATTACAAATCAAAACACAGAACTCATCGAGCTAACATCTACTATGAAGCAAATTGCTGCTAACGGTAAAAACCTTAGAAATCATAAAGCATAACAAATAAAAACACTGTTACATGTCTAGAAATACTCTAACATGTAACAGTGTTTTTATTTATAAATCTTCAGCCTTCTTCGCCCATATACTCACTGCGTTTTATTTTAGATACCTTCCATCTTCTCCTAACTTTCCAACATTTGCATTTAATACATAGACACGCATATTACCTTTGCCTGTACTTGGTGCTGTAAGTGTATTATTTGTAACATTTACTTTGCTTCCTGTAATTACTTCTGTATAAGTACCATTTGGAATGTTTCTAAATGTTGCACCATCTGTAATTGTTACAAGTGCAAATGAATAAACCCCATTTTCGTTATAGCAACGTTTGAATGCCATATTACCACTAATATCAGCTGTTGAATATTGACCTTTTTGAAGGGCTGGTATATTTCTTCTGATGATATTAAGACGTCTAATATGTTGAGCAAGTGGGTGTTCTAATGTTTCTTTCATTGCACCTGTTGCATTTGTATACTTACCGAAGTCTGTTACATTTACACTGCCTTCGATATGATCTCCAAAATAAGCACGACCTGTTGTGCTAAGTGGTGCATTAGGACCTACATCGATAGGTGCACCTTTCATAAATTCAATTTCACTACCATAATAGATTGTAGGAATACCTCTAAATGTAAACATTAAGTTAAGGTTTTCTGCCCATGTTTCTTGTGTGCCAGCAAAACGTTGATTTTCTGGGGCATTATCTGGTGCATAGTCATGAGAATCCACATAAGTTACATTAAATGTTGCATCATTATAATATTTATCACCATCTAATGCTACGCTAAAGGCATCTCTTGCATTATTGAAGTTCCAGTGCATTGGGAAGTCAATAACGTCCATCCCACTTCTCTTACTCCAATCAGGTTTATGATAGCTATTGCCATATAATAAATAGTTATCACTTGTTGGTTGATTATCTTGCCATAAAGCAGCTGCAGAATTCACACGGTCACTTAATGTGCTCCATGGATATTCTTTGCTTTCAAGCCATGTATAGAATGGTGCTGAAACGCTAGGTGTATCATGATTCCATACTTGACGATATCTTGAAGCGATTTCACCAAACATGAAGAAATGGTCATTACCAGCTTCCTGTGCTGCTGCATATAATTGTGGCACAATATTATTGTTAAGTGATAATCTAGACATATGTTTCACTGTATCTACTCTAAATGCATCTACGCCCATTTTTAAGTAGTTTGAATAACAGTCTACTAAGTAATTTGTAACATTTAAGTTCTCTGTATTTAAATCTACACAATCCCCTGCAATTTGTCCTGTTTGTACAGAATACTCTTCCCAACCTAAACTCTTTTCATGATGATAAATTTGTGCTGTATCATTTGTATCTTCTTTCATCGCATCAATTCTAGCTGAATATTGCTCTGCTGGTGTTAATTCATCATAGTCTTCTGGTAATTTACCATTTGATATATTAACAAGACAATCAGAAGTACTTAAATCTCCTTGTTTCTCAAAGAGCGGGAATAAATTCTTTTCACCAAAATTACCTGTATGATTGAATACAACGTCTTGAATAACCTTTATTCCTTTTGCATGACAAGCATTAATTAAATCTTGATAAGTTGCGCCTTCTGATTCATAACGACTATCAACTTTGCTATGATCAATTGCATGATAGCCATGATAATCATAGCCACTAGCATTTTCTACAACTGGTGTAATCCAAATTGCACTAAAGCCTAATGCTTTAATATAATCAAGTTTTTCAATAAGTCCTTTGAAATCTCCACGCCAAGCTGGGTCAGAATCTGGATTTCCTGCCTTAGCATCATCCCAACAATGTACATTGTTACTTGAATCTCCATCATAAAATCTAGAAGTCATCACAAAATAAATGGTTTCATTTCTAAAATCATCTGCATAATTATCAATTGTATCAGGTCTTACATAAATAGGTTGAGGTGGATCTATAATAATTGGATCTATTATTTCTTCATCAGACCATCTGCCATCTCTATACCACCATTCACCTGCTTTACGGCTTAAATCTGCTGTTTGATTTTTGCCACCTTGGTTAAATATTAATTTGCTTGATGTAGCATTTAATGTATAAGTATACCAGTTTTCTTTTTCAAATTTCATAGGTACACCAGGCCAGCTTACAGCCTCTAAGTTTGTATCTGTTGCCCAATAATAAATATTTGGTAGCTCAGTACTATAATAGTGTACTGTAATGCTATCCACTGGAGCTGGTGGTATACCAATCGTTTCCTTCACTTTCCATTGCCACTCCTGGCCAGTCTACACTTGCTGTTTCTGGCATTGTGTTCCAATAGTAAAGACTTGCACTGCCTTTATCAGTTTTAAAGTGTAATACGATTTCAGAATCGGTTTCACCTTCAGGATTAAAAGCTGTAAAATTGCCGTTCTTATACCACCATTCACCTGCATTTAATGATAAGTCTTCTGTTTGTTTGCCACTGCCATTATTAAAAATAAGATTTGTATACTCAGTATTTAATGTATAAGTATACCAATCATCTTATATTTTTTATTTTCATAAAATATAGACCATTTTTTCAGGAATTTTTGTACAATATAG
>USPX01000320.1 GCA_900556665.1 uncultured Eubacteriales bacterium | reverse complement strand
GGATAAATCTTTCTTTCATTTCTTCTGCTGCTAACTTACTGAAAGTTACAACTAATATATTTCTAGCCTCACAGTGCATTTTTTCAATCATATATTGTATGCGGTTTACAATTACATGTGTCTTACCAGAACCAGGTCCTGCAATTACTAAAGTAGGTGCTAAACTGCAAGTAACTGCTTCTTTTTGGCTTGTATTTAATTCCATTGTTTTCTCCTCTACTTATTTCTCCTTTTAATTATAGTCAAATTATATTATAATAAACATATTCGCTTAAAGAAAGGGGTTAAAATGATGAGTGGGAGTTGGCTTATTTCATTTCTCTTTTTCATGGGTGGTCTCTTTATTATAGGTGCGACCACGAAACGCAGTATTTTAAAAAAGAGTAAAAATAAAGCAAGTGAACAATATTGGGCAAGAGAACATGCTGCAACTTTTTCCCGTAAAAAAGAAATACCTACTGATAACTTTATTACAGTGGATTTTTCCGTTTATCCTATTGTAGAAGATGTAGAGTGTCAGCAGCTTTACGACAAACTCATGCTTTTTAAGGAGCGTCCTTTAATTAATCTTAAAGGTTTTAGTAACGTGGAGCTTAAAGAACGCTATGGCACTATGCAGCTTGAAAAGCTCTCTTACTATGAACAAAATTTCATAGAATATATGAATACTTCTTGTGCTTATGGTAAATTATTATTAAAAAAAGGACATTTACTTGAATCACAAAAGGTCTTAGAATACATACTGAGTATAGGTTGTGATTTATCACAAGCCTATCTTACTCTTATAGAGATTTACACAACTACTCAAATGGATCGTGATGATACATTACGCCATTTAAAAAACTTAAGGGAATTTGCCTGTACAAATATGCAGTCATCACCTTATTTAAAAAAAGTTATATTAGGAATTGATAACGCAATTGATTGCCTAATTTGAAAGCGAGATGTTACAAATGAATATTGGTATTTTTACAGACACCTATTCACCACAGGTCAATGGTGTTGTAAGTTCAATTTTAACTTTAGAAAATGCACTACGTAAACAAGGGCATCAAGTTTACGTCTTTACAATCTCTCATCCAGAGGCAGAAAACGATTCACCATATGTCCATCGTATGGCTAGCCTACCTTTTGTCTTTTTAAAAGATCATCGTGTAGGGATTGTTTATTCTAATAAAGCATTACGTAAAATTAAACGTTTAAAATTAGATTTGATTCTTTCTCAAACAGAGTTTTCATTAGGGATTTTTGCCAAACTTGTTTCAAAACGTTTAAATATACCTATTGTCCATACATATCACACAATGTATGAAGAATATATGCACTATGTGTCAAAAGGGATTGAGCTCTCTCCTGCTATTGCACGTAAATATAGCCGTTCATTCTGTAATGGTGTAGATGGTATCGTTGCACCAACACGTAAGACTGAACGTTTACTTAAAAATTACGGTGTTAAAAAGCCGATTCGCGTTATTCCAACAGGGATTGATTTCTCACCATTTAATCCAAGCGGTTATACAAAAGAAGAAATTACAACCATAAAAAAAGCACATCATATTCCTTTAGATAGTCCAATTGTACTTTTCATTGGACGTGTCGCAAAAGAAAAAAGTATCAATGTCGTTATTGATGCGATGCCTAAATTACTTGAAAAAGTTCCTAAAGCTAAATTAGTTATTGTAGGGGACGGGCCTTCAAGATTAGAACTTGAAGAGCAAGCCAAAAACTTAGGTGTAAGAGATGCTGTGATCTTCACAGGCATGCATCCATGGCGTACAATCGGTAAGATGTATCAATTAGGTGATATCTTTGTAAGTGCCTCAGTTTCAGAAACACAAGGCCTCACTTTCGCAGAAGCTATGGCTGCTAAACTTCCTGTACTAGCTAGAGAAGATGAATGTGTAGCTGGTCTTATCCGTGATCATTATAATGGTGCTTTCTTTAATACTAGTGAGGAACTTGCTGCTTTACTTGCTGAGTTTCTTGCAAATCCAGAAAAACTTTATACAATGGGTGAAAATGCTGTTCATTCTATTCGCCCACTTTCAGCTGAAGTCTTTGGTATGAATGCAGAAGCCTTCTATAATGAAATTGTTACAGATTATAAAGCCCATAAAAAATCTAAAAATGCTTTTGCGCTGCCACATTTAAAGAAAAGCAAAGAGGAAAAACATCGTAAACATTAATTCAAATAACTAAGGGTGCTGCCAGATTTGGCAGCACCCTCTTTTTATGACTTATTTGGTTAATACATATGGCCTTTTTGAATAGCTTCTTGTACTTCTTCAGGTAACTTTGATAATAAATTATTGAGCCCAAAAGGACATTGTTTAATAAACATACATTCCGTGCATTTTGGATTACGGGCTGTACAAATGGCACGTCCATGGGCAATCACTTGCGTATTGTAACGAATCCAATGCTCTTCTGGGAGCTTTTTCATTAAATCCATTTCAATTTGTACTGGATCTTCCTTTAAAGTCAGTCCCCATCTAATTGTAATACGTTTTACGTGGGTATCTACAACAATGCTTGGGATCTTAAAGATATTGCCTCTGATAACATTGGCCGTCTTACGTCCTACACCTGCAAGCTTTACAAGGGATTCAATATCAGAAGGTACTTCACCATTATGATCTCTTACAAGTGCTTTGGCACAAGCTATAATATTCTTTGCTTTATTCTTGTAAAATCCTGTACTTTTAATGGCTTCTTCTACCCCTTCTAATGAAGCCTCTGCAAAGTCATATACCGTTGGATACTTTTCAAATAAACTAGGTGTTACCATGTTTACACGATCATCTGTACACTGGGCACTTAAAATCGTCGCAATTAAAAGTTCAAAAGGCGTACGATGCTTTAAATAGCAGACAACATCTTTAGGATAATTTTCATCTAAAATAGTTAGTATCTCTCTGATATGCTCTTTTTCTTTCATAGTCATTTCCTCTTCTATGCTTTAAGATACAATACTTGTACAC
>USPX01000319.1 GCA_900556665.1 uncultured Eubacteriales bacterium | reverse complement strand
GTAAAAAATAATGTTAAAACATCCCATAAGTTCTGCTGGAACTGTTCCTAAATCAGCTGCTGAAGTAATAGGCAATAATACCTTTTTAGCACCACTATCTAGACAAACTTGAAGTGTATTAGCTAATTCTTCTACTTTAATAATAGTTCCACCAATACTTAAATCTCCTAAAACAACTGCGCTACTAATAACTGGCTTACCTAATGCTACAGAGGCAATTGCTACTAATGATGGTAGTGTTAACATCTTAGTCATACCTATACCATTTAAGTCTTGTACATGCATTAAATAGTCTTTAGTGGTTGTACTGATTGTACCACTAATATTTTTACCATTCGCTTTCAAATAACGATAAGCTGTCTCTACTGCTTCCTTAGCTTCTCTATCTGAACCTAAACCTGTCTTTTCAAACTTTCCTGTTCCTGATGTCATTTGCATCTCAAGTTTGTAAACACCTATCATGCCGCTCTTTCCGTGAGATACAGTATAAAGATGGCCTGGTTTACCTATACCTTCTGGAATAAGCTTACCACCACCTTGTTCTGGAACTGGTACATATTCTTCATTAAAATTCTCTTTGTCAATATAAGAGAAGTTAACATCATAGAATTCCATGCCACCAATTTTTTTAAGTTGCTCTTTAACACGGCGGCGCATTTCGAGGGCAAAGCGTAAGATTTCTTCGATACTCTCACGCGTAAATTTTCCATCTGGATGAATGAGTTTGACTAAACCAGATACTGTCTTTTTAACGGCAATTACATCTCGTTGATTAAGATTGTTACCTAGTTTAAAGTATTTATCATAAGCATCTGCATAAGAAATCTTACGAAGTTCCCTCATTATCTCAGAAAGGTAATCTGTAATAAAACCATAGTCATCTGTAAAGAATTCTGGACGATATTTAGGAATTTCCCATCCTGGTATATAACAATGCATACGATCTAAAAATGCAGAGTCGTTTGCCATTACATCTGGGAATGGATCAAATAAGTGAGAAGTCTTAAGTACCACATCTACACTTTGATTAATGTTCCCAACAAAAACCATAGATGCTGATGCATTCTTTTCTTCTTTTCCTCTTGCAAAAGAACCTGACGCCATGTAGTCTTTCATGATTTGTACACCATCTTGATCTTTAAATTTAATACCAGCCACTTCATCAAAAGCTACACAATCCCACATGCCTACAAGTCCCATAGTCTTGCTGCCCATATTATAAAATAAGTTTGCAACCGTTGTTTGTCCACCTGATACTAAAATACTATTTGGACTTATTTCTTTATATACATGAGATTTACCAGTTCCCCTTGGTCCTAACTCACATAAATTATAATTGTTTTCAATCAGTGGAATTAGCCTTGCTAAGTGAAGCCATTTTACACGCTTGTCAAATTGAGTAGGTTCCATCCCTGTACTTCTTAGAAGCAAATCAATCCATTCTTCATCTGTAAATTCACTACGTGCTCTTTTAACTTCTTCAAAATCTAAGCTTGGCATTTGAATAGGTGTTAATTCATGAATTATAAATGGACAAGGATTCTTTTCAGCTTCATCATAAAAATATTCTAGTTGAACGATGCACCAAATTCCTCCACAAAGAAGTCTTTCATAATCAGAAGCATATCTTCCTGCAATCGGTACATTTTTAATACCTAGATTAGAGAATTCTGCTTCATAAATATCTTCTTTATAATTAAGTTTAACTGAAACTTTATCAATAACTGTATAACGTCCTGTTTCTCTAATCTTAGAAATAATTTTTTGTGCTTCATCTGGACGTACATAATTTTCAGCTAAAATAGTTTTTACATTTTGTACACCAGCTTCTATATCCGCTTCATCTAATGATGAACAGTACATCCCTAATAAGTACTCTAGTACATAAACAGGTACATTAGCACCCTCTTTAATCTTTTTAGTTAAATCTTTTCTTACAATCTTACCTGCAAAATTAGCGTATAATTTATTTAGAAATTCTGTGTTATCTATCTCTGTCTGTAACATGCTCATTATCCTCCCCTATAAGTTAAATCCAAAGCCACCTGCAAAAGCAATATCCATAACTACTTCATGTCTTAAAACTTCTAGATTATTTTTCTCATCATATGCTACTAAATAATATTTAGCTGTTTTATCATATTTTTTATCTTTAAATCTAAAGTTCAAACGGAATACACGTTTTTGAGGCTTAGTATCTTTTTTATCTGCCACATAAATATTCTCATTAGAAATCTTTTCATTATCCTCAGCTGCAAAGTACAATTTATAAGTTGCCTCTTTAACAACATCACTTACTGCTTCTGATTGAATAAAATCTAATGTTGTATTTAGTCCCGTGATCTTCTGAATCATACTTACCAGCATAATGCTTGCTGATTTTACTTCTTTAGCACCACGCTCTGTTTTTACTTCTATTACTGGCACTAACATCTCTTGTGGCGAAGATCCGCCATGTACATAATTTTGTCCGCCCCCTGCTACCTTAAATACGTTTGTTCCAACAGGGAATGAAACCACCTTAGTATCATGATTGCTAAGTATTTTCCTCATAGATAAGCTAGTAATGCCATCATCTAAAATAGGTTTATTATCTACAATAAAACGACGATTTACAAATGCTCCTTTATCAGCTAAATTCGTGATTTTATCACTTTCTTGTAGTTGATCTCTTTTATACATAAAGCCATGGTCTGCTGTTACAAGAAAATGTGTTGCGCTAATATTATCTGTTAAACGTCTAATAAGATCATAAATTTCAGTTACAGCCTCTTCACAAGCTATAAATACTTCATTTTCTGTATTAGGCTTGTCTCCTCTTGCATCAATTTGATTATGATAAATATAAACAATATCTGTTCCTACAAATGTCTGGCGTAATTCTGTTTGTTTCATTGCCTTAATCTTATCAAACTGAAGGCATTTACCTTGTGGTGCATACTGACGTAATACCTTTTCTCTACCTTCTAAATCATCACATAAAATTCCATCT
>USPX01000318.1 GCA_900556665.1 uncultured Eubacteriales bacterium | reverse complement strand
GAGATGGGAGAGACTATATGAGATTTAGTAATGGGTGTTGGCTTAATAAAGATGGTATTATGAGTTTTAGTCCACAAGAAGTGTATAGTATTAAAGAAAAGAATGGTGCATTAGAGCTTTATGTGCCATGTAAAAAAATTAATCATCGTGGAGATACATTAGGAGGTCCAGTACTTACCTATACTATTTCAGCGCCTATGAAAGATGTATTTAAAGTATCCATGGTACATTATAAAGGTATGAAGGATTTAGGACCTCACTATGAGATTTTAAAAGATGATACATTACCACTTACATATGAAAAAAAAGATGGTGTATTAACGATTAAAAATGGTGAAATGCGTATTGTAATTAGCGAAGAAAATGGTTTCCATATAGATTTCTATAGAGGGAAGAAGAAGCTTACAACAAGTGGTTTCAGAAGCACAGCGTATATTACACCAGCTACGGGTGAGTTTTTAAATGATGATTTAAGTAAGTGTTATATGAGAGAACAATTAGGCTTATCAGTAGGAGAACTTGTTTATGGACTGGGTGAACGTTTTACACCATTTATTAAAAATGGACAAACAGTAGAAACATGGAATGAAGATGGTGGGACAAGCACAGATCAATCTTATAAAACAGTACCATTTTATATTACAAACAGAGACTATGGGGTATTTGTCAATCATCCAGAAAAAGTTTCTTTTGAAGTAGGTTCAGAAAAGGTAACTAAGGTTCAATTTAGTGTGCCAGGAGAAAAACTTGAATACTTTATTATTGGTGGAGAAAGTATGAAAGAAGTCCTTGAAAATTATACAAGTCTTACAGGCAAACCGGCTCTTCCACCAGCTTGGTCATTTGGCCTTTGGCTTACCACATCATTTACTACAAACTATGATGAAGCTACAGTTATGAGTTTCGTAGATGGTATGGCTCAGCGTGATATACCACTTCAAGTATTTCACTTTGATTGTTTCTGGATGAAAGGCTTTAACTGGTGTGACTTTACTTGGGATGATGAAGTATTCCCAGACCCAGTGGGAATGCTCAAACGTATGCATGAAAAAGGACTTAAAATCTGTGTATGGATTAATCCATATATTGCAGAGGCTTCTAGTTTATTTGATGAAGCAGCAGAAAAAGGCTATTTAGTAAAACGCAAAGATGGCAGTGTATGGCAATGGGATATGTGGCAACCAGGTATGGGATATGTAGATTTTACAAACCCAGAAGCTTGTAGTTGGTTTGCGAGTAAATTAGAAGCTCTTTTAGATATGGGTGTAGACTGCTTTAAAACAGATTTTGGTGAGAGAATTCCAACTAAAGATGTAGCCTATTATGATGGTAGCGATTCGATGAAAATGCATAATTACTATACATTCCTTTATAACAAGGTTGTGTTTGATTTATTAAAACGCAAAAAAGGTGAAAAGGAAGCTGTATTATTTGCACGTTCTGCAACAGCAGGTGGACAACAATTCCCTGTACACTGGGGTGGAGATTGCAGCGCAGACTTTGAATCTATGGCAGAAAGTTTACGTGGAGGACTTTCACTTTGTCTTTCAGGGTTTGGCTTCTGGAGCCATGATATGGGTGGTTTCGAAAGTACAGCCACAGCAGATGTGTATAAGAGATGGGCAGCCTTTGGACTTCTATCTTCTCATAGCCGTTTACATGGTAGTACATCTTATCGTGTGCCTTGGCTTTATGATGAAGAATCGGTGGATGTTGTACGTTACTTCACCAAACTTAAATGTAGTTTAATGCCATATTTATTTAAACAAGCTTCTAATACAGCTAAAACTGGGATTTCTACAATGCGTGCTATGGTTGTAGAATTTGAAAAAGACCCAGCATGTGCTTATCTTGATAAACAATATATGCTTGGAGATAATATGCTAGTAGCACCAATCTTCAATGAAGAAGGCGTTGCACAATATTACTTACCAGCAGGTAAATGGACTAAATTCTTAACAGGGGAAGTTGTAGAAGGTGGCAAATGGTATACAGAAAAGCATGATTATTTAAGTGTGCCACTTCTTGTAAGAGAAAATAGTATTATCCCAATTGGTAAAGTAGACAACCTGGCAGAATATGATTATAGAGATGGTGTAAATCTTGCCATATATGAACTTCAGGAAGGTAAGGTGGCGGCAGCTGAGGTTATTAATATGAACGAAGAAAAAGAACTCACTGTCTCTGCTGTCAAAATTGCTGATAAGGTAGCTATCTCAATAGAAGGTAATGATAAACCTTGGACAATAGTTCTTAAAAATGTAGATAACGTAAAAGAAGTACAAGGCGGAAGCTTTGAAGTGAAAGAAGACGGGGTACATATTACACCTGATGTAGGAAGCAAGAGTTTAACTTGTTACTTACGATAAACCTATATAATTTGATAAGGCACATGGGAATATTCCGTGTGCCTTTATTATTTTTAAATATTACAAATTTAAATAATAAATGCAACAAAATAACATCTTGGATAAGAATTCTAAGGAGAATATTATGCAAATTAAAAATACGTTATTTGACAGCCTAAAAAATTTAAAGGTAAAAAATCAACTTATAGGCATGTATATTGTAGTTGTTATTATTCCTGTACTTATTTTAGGAAGCTTTTTAACGAGACGCATGTGTGCCATGGTTATCGATCGTGCAATTAATGAGGCAAGTATTAATACAGAACGTATTAAAGAACGTATCAATGAAACTATAAAAATTGCCAGTAATGTAGCAGATCGCATTTATGTAGATGACAAGGTAAGGAGTATTTTGACTACCAAATTTGAAAGTTGGGGCGCAGTGGTAGCAACATATAATGAGGAGACAACTATTGAGGAATGTTTAAAGAATTACAGTGAGATTCAGAGTATTAAAATCTATGGCACCAATGAAACCCTACTTAGTAGTGCCAATTTTACATATGCTACAGAAGAAATTAGAAAAAGTGATTGGTATCAAAGGGCAGCAATAAGAGAAGATCGCCTAGAATGGGAATACAAATATGATGAGGT
>USPX01000317.1 GCA_900556665.1 uncultured Eubacteriales bacterium | reverse complement strand
AGAGGTGACAGGGTGCATGTTCTTTATATAGATATTTTGTTTTTAATAAATTTTGTAATGGACACTATTATATTTATAATAACAACTATGATACTTAATAAACCCCTATATATAAAGAAACATTTAATAGGTGGTGGAATTGCAGCTTTGTTATATTGTATGCTACTTATATTGCCGGTATTACAGCATTTGCCTTACAGTGTATGTACTTTGTTTGTACCTGTTATTTCTATTTTATACTTATATAAGCCCATTAAGTTGAAGAAGTTTATAAAATACTATTTGATAAGTATAGGTGTGGCAGCATTAATAGGAGGTATAAGTTTTACCATATTATATCAATTATATACCTACTTATAAAGTGAGTGCTGGATATGTACTGGTTATAGGTATATGTGTAGGAGGGAGTCTATACTTTTCCTTTTATGCGTTAAGAAGAAGACTTGTTATGCCACACTTTGAATATGATTTAGAGATACATTATGATGGAAAAATAGGCCATATTTTAGGGCTTTTAGATACAGGAAATATGTTATACACCCCTATAAGCCATAGACCAGTAGTGGTTGTAACATATGATGTGGTGAAGGACTTACTAACAGAAGATGAATGTAAGAACATAGAAAGTTGCCATAATGATGCGGGAAAACTATTAGAACTGGATAGAGGACCTAAATATATTATTCCTTTTCATAGTATGGGATGTGAAGAAGGATTGCTATGGGGGATTGAAAGTGAATGTATTGTTTTGCATAAAGGGATTTTTCAAAAAAAGGTACCAAGGTGTGTGATAGGCATTGCATTTGAGAAGATATGTGGAGACCGCGTGTATAAGGCATTAATTCATCCTGATTTTGTAGTTAGGGAGGAGGAGTAGGTAATGATAAAGATATGGCATTGTTTAAAAACATTAATTCAAAAGGGAGTATGTCATTACATAAGAGGAAAGAGCCAGGCAATAGATTATATAGGAGGTAGTGAAGTACTACCTCCACCACTTACGAGAGAAGAAGAGGAAGCATTAATTACAAGAATGGCAGAGGCAGAAGGTAATGAAGAAGTATTAAAAGAAATTAAGACCACATTAATTGAACGCAATTTAAGACTAGTTGTATATATCGCTAGAAAATTTGAAAATACGGGAATTCATATGGAGGATTTAATTTCTATAGGAACTATAGGGCTTATTAAATCAATTAATACATTTAATCCAAGTAAAAAAATAAAGCTGGCTACGTATGCTTCTAGGTGTATAGAAAATGAAATTTTAATGTTTTTAAGACGTACAAATAAATTAAAAACAGAAGTTTCTATTGATGAGCCCCTTAATGTAGACTGGGATGGTAATGAATTATTACTATCAGATATATTAGGGACAGAACCGGATATTATTTCTAGAAATATTGAAGAAGAAGTAGATAAGAAACTTTTGAAACAGGCATTATTAAAGCTTACAGATAGAGAAAGAGAAATTGTGGAACTACGTTTTGGTTTTAGGGCGCAGGGAAAAGAGAAAACGCAAAAAGAAGTAGCAGATCTTTTAGGAATTTCGCAATCTTATATTTCAAGACTAGAAAAAAAGATTATACTAAGGCTTAAAAAGGAAATTAATAGAATGAGCTAAAGCTTTGAATAAATAATAGTATTATGGAAAAACTTATTTATAGACTTAACTTATGCTGGAATAGTATGCTAGGAGGCAAGGATATGGCTATAAATAAGGTGGAAATATGTGGGGTAAATACAGCGAAACTTCCCATTTTAACAAATGAACAGAAAGAAATATTGTTTAAACTCATTGAACAAGGTGATAATGCAGCAAGAGAAGAATACATTAGAGGAAATTTGAGACTTGTTTTAAGTGTTATTCAACGTTTTAATAATCGTGGAGAGCATGTAGACGATTTATTTCAAGTTGGTTGCATAGGGCTTATTAAAGCTATTGATAACTTTGATGTGACACAAAATGTAAGATTTTCTACGTATGCAGTACCAATGATAATTGGTGAGATTAGAAGATATTTACGTGATAATAATGCGATTCGTGTCAGTCGTTCTCTAAGGGATACTGCTTATAAAGCATTACAGGCTAAGGAGCAACTGACACGTAAGAATGCAAAGGAACCTACTATTCAAGAGATAGCAGATGAACTAGGTGTAAAAAAAGAAGATGTCGTATTTGCCTTAGATGCAATTCAAGACCCTATTTCTTTATTTGAGCCAGTTTACCATGATGAAAGTGATACACTATACATTATGGATCAAGTAAGTGATGAAAAGAGTCAAGATGATATTTGGCTTGAAAATATTGCATTGAAAGAAGCTATGAAACGTATTAATGAAAGAGAAAAACAAATACTAATGCTTAGATTTTTTGCAGGTAAAACGCAGATGGAAGTAGCCAATGAGATAGGCATTTCTCAGGCGCAAGTCTCTAGGTTAGAAAAAACTGCACTTAAGCATATGAAGAAATATATTTAAAAGAAGTAAAAGGTACAGTGATAAGCATTGTACCTTTTGTTTATATTGACTTTTATAAAAAAGGTATAATACGCTTGATTATAATAGGATTTTAGGAGGATATGCTATGAAGTGCCCAGATAGTGGGTATAGTACATTAAAAGTACTGGACTCTAAATCTAGTAATGAAAATGAAGTGATTTTTAGAAGTACGCAGTGTGAAGAATGTAACAGCAAGAGTATTAGTATAGACCGAATTGAAGCATTACCTGTTTCACTTACAAAGGAAAAAGAAGAGGCATTAATTGCCAAAATGATAACTTTTAAAAGTGACGAGAAAGTACTAAGGGAAATAAAAACAACATTAATTGAAGGCAACTTAAGATTAGTAGCGTATATTGCTAAAAAGTTTGAGAATACAGGAATACAAATGGGAGATTTGATTTCTACAGGGACTATAGGGCTGATTAAATCAGTTAATACATTTAATCCGAATAAGAATGTAAAGCTTGCCACATACGCATCTAGATGTATCGAAAATGAAATTTTAATGAT
>USPX01000316.1 GCA_900556665.1 uncultured Eubacteriales bacterium | reverse complement strand
GCCATATGTAACGGTGTGACTAATGTACGACCCTGCCCAATGGCTGTTGCTGCTTTCTCAAAATCAGTGTCCTTAGAGTTTAATGAAAACTTGCTTTGTGAATAAGGCATATCAAAATTTAGTTTTTCATTAAATCCGAGTTTTTCAGCAGCTGCTCTAAGCTCTCCTACTGAAAGCTGCTGGCCTAATTTTACAAAATAACTATTACATGATTTTGCAAAAGCAGTTTCTAAATCTACTTCACCATGAGCTGTATGATCATAACATGCGATAGTATATTCATCTCCACTTACTTCACCTGTACAATTATAGGTAAAGTCTAATGGTTTATCACCTTGTTTTTCAATATATGCTAAAGCTGTGACAACTTTAAAAATAGACCCTGGTGGATAAAGTCCTTGTGTGGCGCGATTAACAAGTGGTGTATTTTCTTCATCTGTACGCAGATATTCCCAGTCTTCTACAATATTATTTGGATCAAATCCTGGACTTGCATACATGGCACGAATTTTCCCTGTAGAAGGTTCTAGTACTACAATGCCGCCTCTTTGTCCAGATAATGCTTCTGCTACGGCGCTTTGATAACGGTCATCTAAAGTCAGCACTACATCTCGCCCTTCAAATTTTTCTTCTAAAAAGGCCGCTTTAAATAATGAGCTTACACTATAGTCTGGATAAAGTAATTGGGAATTGGCTAAAGCTTCTGCCCCTATTTTTCCATTTGTACAATACCCTACTGCATGGGCATATAGTTTACCTTTTGGATAAACACGTGTTTCTCCATCCTCAGTTGTCGCAAGCACCTCTAAATTAGTGTCATAGATGGTCCCACGAATCACTTCTTCTGCCATAGTATTGAGTCTCGTATTTTGTGGATGTGCTGCAATTTGCTTTTCCTTAGCTACTGTGAAATAAATAAAATAGCCAATTAAAAGTGCAAACATAGCCACAAATATACCTGTAATCACATAAATAATTTGTTGATCCTTTGTGACCTTTATTTCTTTTCGCGTTTGCCTTGTTACTTCTTTTTTATTTTTCCTCACCTTAGTTTCCACCTTTTTTATCATCATTAACTCTACCTTTATAAGAGAAATACGTAATAAGTCCAATCATTCCCATACTTACTACGGCTGAAGTACCACCTGCACTTAAAAATGGACTTGTAATCCCTGTAAGTGGAATCAGTTTCATAACTCCACCAATAATAATAAATACTTGTACGGCAAAGATTGTTGCAATCCCTACAATAATTAAGCGATAAAAGGCATGAGTATAACGAAATGCAACTTGAATACATAATAAAATAACGCCTAAATAACCCAGTAAAATAACGATTCCCATGAGATTTCCAAACTCTTCACAAATAGCCGCAAATATATAGTCAGATGTGGCAAGAGGTATTTTATTAGGTACCCCCCTTGTTAAACCACTTCCAAGCCATCCCCAAGTGCCCATAGCAAAAAGTCCTTGTACAACTTGATATCCTTTACCACTAATATCTGCCCACGGGTCAAGCCAAGCTTCTACCCTTACTCTTACATGGGAAAAGGCAAAATAACCACCTATACTACCTACTGCTCCTGCTAATAATCCTAAACAAGGTAGCAGTGCACTACGCGTTGCCATAAATAACATCATGAGTGCTGTGAGGTAATATAATAACGCTGCCCCTAAGTCACGTTGTAAAACTAAACAACCTAATGCACCTATTACAACAATTCCAGGGAAAATCAGCCCCTTATAACCTCTTTTTATTTTTTCTCCATCACTGAGCATAGAAGCTAAAAAGAGTACCAAAGCTACTTTTCCTATTTCTGAAGGTTGAAAACTAAAACCACCAATACTCACCCAGTTAGTGGCACCAAGCATTGTTGTTCCTGCTACAAATGGTAAGAACATTGTAACAATCAGTATACCCAAATAAATATATTTATTACCTGGTTTAATCAAAATTGAGAAAATACTTGGGAAGATTAAAGCAACCACCACACCTACAGCATAGGCAAATAATTGTTTTGTTGCTAAATCATGATCTAGTCTTTCTAGCATAATAAAACCAATGTCCATCATAAAGAACATAATTTGCCATAATACAAGTTCATATTGTCTCTTCCAAAGTTTTAAAAGCCATAAGGTGAGCATAATAATCACATACATCACAAGTCCATTAATCACAATGGGTGCTCTTAAGGTCTCATCTGTCTGCTTACCTACTAAAATACTAATACCGGCTAAATGTACAAAGGTAATGCATAAATTTAAAAATCTATTTTTTTCTCTTGTTGTCCCCATATTATAATTCACAAAAGGTCGCATAAAGCTAAAGGCTACTAACATAAAGATAATCCCAAACCCTGCAAATATATAGCGACTTAATAAAATGACTAAATTAAAATAGCCCACACCATTTCCTCCTTATAGTGCTCCTTTAAAGTTAATGCCTTCTAGACTTGCTGGTGTAAATGTTTTTCCTTCTAAATAAGCTGATAAAACTTTATGTGTTTCACTCACATCTTCTTTATTAAATTGAAGGCGTACATTCATTTGATTTTTAATACGTTGCAGCTCACTTGATTTCACCACAATTGGTTCATAACTTAAAATTTGCATCACACAAGCTTCGCAATCTGTTTGAATCGCCCATGGTGTATCTTTACGGTCTTTGATTGTATAAAGTTTCTTTTCTTTTACTTTCTTTTGACAGTTATTTGTATGACGTAAAATACATTGTTGTGAAGTCATCACTGGAATATAACCATATACAATTTTCTCTAAGTTGCCTTCAAGTGGCATAATTTCCTCTAAAGTAAGCTCCGGTGATACCGTTTCACCTGCTACACCTAAGCTTTCCCATAAACCAATGGTTTCATGATTCATAATGTTTAAGTTATAATCAATAACAATTTCTTTTTTACTATCTTTTAAGACATAGTACATCCCATTTGTACGTACTAAATACCCGGTGGCAGCTGTTGTTTCCCAAGATTTAATATCTGATTCAAATCGTTTAAAAGTATTTTC
>USPX01000315.1 GCA_900556665.1 uncultured Eubacteriales bacterium | reverse complement strand
GCTTTAATTCTATTCACTAAGCCTCTCAGAAAATTACTCCACAGGTATCCTCTACCCACCACTACCTCAGCTGGTATTTTGGAACCTTGGGAGAGGAACAAAGAAAAAAGCGAATGTAATCATCTTGATAGTAAGTATAAAGGTTAATATCCTTATAGTATTAATATACTTGTATATAAATGCTAAGAGAGTGCCGCAAGATTAACAATAATTTTGCGGCACTCTCTTTTTCAAAATGGAACAATTAATATCTTCTTTTAAAACGTCAAGGGTTACTAGATGGAGCGCTGTTGGACTCGGGGCTGCCAGTCTACCTCTGAAGTAATTTTATGAGACTCTTAGTGAAGATAAGCAATGCGTTCTTAGGGAGGGTGTTTGAGCAAGCGAAGCGCGCGAGTTTCCGACCGTTGCATTGCTTATCAAGCTTAGAGTCTCAAAAATTACGGAAAGGTAGCTATTAGGCAAACATATAAGGTATCTTTTAACCTAAAAGCAATCCTATTGGTAACCTCATCTTCTCGTCCAGGCACCATACGTTATGAGTAGAAAAGCTGTGGGACTGGGGGCTAATAGTCTACCTCTGGAGTATTTTGTTGATAGCCTTAGTGAAGATAATCAATGTGTTCTTAGGGAGGGTGTCTGAGCAAGCGGAGCGCGCGAGTTTCCGACCGTTACATTGATTATCGAACTTAGGCTATCACAAAATACGGAAGGAGTAGCTATTAGCCCCCAGTCCCACAGCGGCCACCTACTCAATATACGTATCAGCCAAATCTATCTGTGAATTAGGCGAGAACTTAGAGAATACAAATTTAAGCTGATTACCTCCCGTAAGATCTAAATCAATTTTTTCAGGCAAGCTATCACTATTTAATGTATAGGTTGCCAAAAGGTCATTATCAAGATAAACACTGATAATACCACTAGTTGATTTAAAATCCTCACAGCCTAAAAGTCCTCTTAAATGATGATAATGCCCGCCTAGATTAAAGGAAGCAGATTGGACATTGGAGAAAGAGTAGCCTAAGTCATGGGTAATATTGCCCATACACATCGTTTTATTCGTCTTAACATCAGGAGCATAGAGATAAGCGCGATTTACATCATAGTCATAATGATAAACTTTTAAGATATCACTCATAGCCTTAGAATTAACGAGGTTACCAATGGTAAGGGTTTGATCTTCTGGGTCCCAGCAAACTTCCTCATTTGTAATAACCTCTAAAGTTTCATAGGGAATAAAGATTAAATCATCCTTCATGGCAATATTTTCTTTGATGGTGCGTCCATCAGGGAGAATAATGTCAGCAGTATTGTATTCTAGTTCTACTGTTTTAGGTGGAAAGATACCAGCACTGCAGACTAAAGGAATACAGATTACCGCAAATAAAACGAAGATTACACCTAAAATTTTGTTTAAATGTCTATTAAAGAAATGCATAATACAACCTCCTAATAAAATATACAGGTAATTTATGCAAAAATTACAGAATTATACTTTTTATTTTCAAAACAAGTAGTATAATTGAGTGTAAACAATGTTGAATAAATAGAAAAATGAGGAAAAGAGAAAGATGATAAAATTAAGAAAAGCAGAAATAAAAGACCAAGCCTTTATTGGAAAGGTATGTTTAGGAACACATAAACTATATGCGCCTTTTATGGGAGATGCTTTTATTAAACAGGCGCATAAATATGAAGACGCGTTGCCTTCGGGCTATCATATTGACATTATAGAAGAAGATGAAAGACAGTTAGGTTTCGTGGGTTATAGACGTAAGAGCGAAAAAATCATGTATATTGTAGCGTTTTATTTATTAGATACATACTATGGACAAGGTTATGGGACACAAACTATGAATTATTTAATAGATGAATTTCAAAAAGAAGGAATGGAAGAGATTTTATTAGAAGTACATAAGAAGGCTAATTGGGCACAAAAATTTTATGCGAAACAAGGTTTTAAAATAGCCTATGGCGAAGAAATCTATAAAAATGATTTACATGAACAAGAAACAACATTACTTCACAAAGAAATAGTTTAAAAATAATAAATTTATATAAAATATAAACTATTGTGATATAATAAAGTATCCTACAAGACAAAAAAGCTTCTAGGAACAGGGGACTATTACACCATTTAGTTAATCAAAATTATTACATAACAAAAAGGAGAGAAATATATGAAATCAAGAAAGATGTTAGCAGTTTTACTAGGCATGATGATGGCATTATCTACAAATGTTATGGCAATGCAAAACAGTGTAAAAGTAACAATCAATGAAGAAGAAGTGAAGTTTGATGAAGCAGCACCATTTGTAGATAGTAAAAATTGTACATTAGTACCATTACGTTTCATTAGTGAAAAATTAGGGGCTGGAGTGAAATGGGATGGTAAAAAGCAACAAGCTACAATTACACAAGAAGGTAAAAAAGTAGTTTTAACTGTAGGCAAATTAACGATGGTGGTAAATGGACAAGAAGTTAAAATGAATACGACTCCTGTTATAAAAGATAGCACTGTCTTTGTACCAGTTAAATGTATAGGGGATTTATTGGGCGTAGAAACAAAATGGATTAAAGAAACAAGCACAGTAGCTATTTCAAGTAAAGAAGCAGATCAAGCAGCAGAAATAAAAGATTCAGAAATAGTTGCTAAAGTAGGGGATGAAGTCATCACAGTAAGAGATGTTGAAGCACAAGTAAGCTATGAAATGGCTATTATGCAGCTTCAATATCAATACGAAGCGTCTTACTTTGAATCAGAAGAAGGTAAACAATTTATCAAAGACCGTAAAAAAGAAATCGTAGATTATATTATTAAAAATAAAGTGGCTTTAGTGAAAGGAAGAGAGCTTAAATTAGAGCCTACACAGGCTGAGGTAGAAGCTGAATACAAAGCAACAAAAGCAGCTTATCCTACAGAAGATGCCTTTAACGCAGCATTAAAGGATACAGGTTTAACAGAAACAGGTTATAAACAACAAATCAAAGATAATATGACAATCAAAAATCTCATGAATAAAGTAAG
>USPX01000314.1 GCA_900556665.1 uncultured Eubacteriales bacterium | reverse complement strand
GGACTCGAACCCGCGACCCTCTCCTTGGCAAGGAGATGCTCTACCAACTGAGCCATTCGCGCACATTTGCTTTGCTGTATCAGCGCCACTTCATGTATATAATATACCCTACATCTTTACACATGTCAACAGTTTTTATCTATTTTTTTTATAACTTTTTTATTGTGCATTTAAAATCCATGTAAAACCCTTGATACTCATAGGGTTTTACTTTGTTAATTTATATAAATAGTATAACCTTATATTAATATATTATCCCTTTTATATTAATATAAGGTTATCTTTTTACATATTAACGCTCAATTATTTACTTTATCTAAGTATCCTAGACATCATTAACATGTTTTTCTCATCTATAAATCCGTTTTTCTCATAAAAGCCTTCTGTAGCTTCTCCTCTTAAAGTCAATAAAAACACATTTTTAATATCTTGTTCTTTTAATCTAATAATCATTTCGTTTAATAGGCCTTTCCCTATTCCTTCTCTTTGTCTTTCTCTATCTATACAAAATTCAAGTATTTGAAATGATACACCATCAAAATACTGCTCACTACGTCCAAATATCATCCCTAATAATTTTTCATTTTCATATTGAGCTATCCCATAAAAGCCAGGTGTATTTATAAAATCTTGTATACGTTTACCTGCCGTCTCTACTGTCCACTCATCATTCCAAGGTGGTGCATTAAATGATTCAATAAATAAATTCGTTAAGTCCTCTAGCATTTCTATTGTAATTTCTCTTATCATGCCCTTCTCCTCATCAAGATATTGCCTTCCTATACTATGTCATATGATACAAGAATGTAATTATTCTATATATGTATGATCCTTTTAAATCTATGTATCTTATTATTCTCCCTTATAAGTCGGAAAATCAAATATCAGATTAGCCTCTTTAAAGTTATTATATATACCTTGTATCATTTGCGCCTGCTTTGCTGCCCACCCTATATCTGTAGCATACTGATGTACGCCTGGCTGATCTGGATTCCATCTCATCTTATATAATGTATTCTGTCTATTGCCTTGTCTATTAATATAACTTTGCGAAATCCATTTAGCACCTTCTACAATTGCGATTTCTGGGCTTGTCCATCCCATCTTATAAGCATATTCAGCTCCCTTTTGAATAGGATTACTATCTACAGCCCCTATACCGTACATATTGTAAACAGTTGTACCCTTATAGTTATATCCATTTGCTAATATACTCTTGCCATTACCAGTCTCTAAATTAGCATGTGCCATTAAATAAATTTCATTTACATTATATTTGTTAGCCGCTATAACAAAGTATTCACCTTTATTATCTAAGATACCTTTACCCTTTAAGTATTCATTAGCAGCTTCCGTTGTAATACCTGCCGGTGTAGATAAGTCTAAAAATTGATATTTATTTGCTTCGTAGTTATCACCACCTGGTATAACATATTTTTTCACTTCATTAAAAGTAGCATTTACCCAACCATTTCCTCTATTTGTTCGTGGACTATTTGCCATTTGCTTATGTACCATTTGACTAAGTGTTAAATCATATTTACTGATTTGTGTTACTGTTCTACCAGTCTTCATTTGACTTAACCTTTTCGTAGCCATATCTTCTGTCTCAGCTATAATTTTTTGAATCTCATCTTCATCTACCTGTGAAGTTTCTGCTACATTTCGTATATTACTTGTCTTAGAAAGCTGATAGTCTTTATCCATAACATAACTACTACCATTTTTAAGTGGAATAGTCATCTGATCTGCTTTTAGACTTTCTTCTTTTATATTTAGTTTATTTTGCTGAATATATGCTACATCTACATTCACTTATACATTCCCCCTTTATTCCTCTATATTAAATATATTATAAATCCATATATATTACTAGGTGTATTTACAGTAATCTCCATTTAATATACCTTTATATTTATAGTAAAAAAAGAGTATTGCATATATCTATTAATGCAATACTCTTTTTTATATATCATCTACTATTTTCAACACTTATAACTAGTTTGTTGCTGTTGTATCAGCTGGTGCTTCTTCTGTTGTTGCTGCATCGTCTGCTGGTGCTGCATCGTTTGTTGTAGCTGCATCATTTGTTGTTGCTGCATCATTTGTTGCTGGTGCACTTGATCCACAACCTACTGCTAAAGCACCTAAGCATACACATAAAATAGCCATTAATTTTTTTGTTTGTTTCATTATAATCAACTCCCTAAAGTTAATATTCTTAAATCGTCTTCGATTATAGTCCTAATATTTAAAATTGTCAAACTCATGCATTTCGTTGATGTGTATTGTAAATCGTTATAATCATTATTTTTAAATCTATTCCTTCTTTAAATTAGGCGTATATTTTTATTGAAAAATCTTTTCTTTTCGTTCTCTATTTATTTTTTCATATATATATAATGTTTAGTTCTTGTACTATTCATCTATAATGCATAATATTTTAGTTCCTTTTTAGCTTTTCCACCTATAATTTAACTTTTGTTAAGGCTGCCACTACGTGCTTTGCACCTTCAATATAGTTATCAGCGCCATAACCTGTATGCGCTAATATAACTACAATGTCTGCACCTTCTTTTTTAAGTTTTTTAGCGTTTTTCAACTGCTTTCTTCATATCTTGAACAGTTACTTTACCTGCTAAGTGGAATTCATCCCAGTTTAAGATTTGTTCTGGTACAATATTAAACACCCCAACTTTAACTTTGGCTACTAAATTAGTACTTCCAAGTAATGTTACACTGCACACTAACATTCGTGCTATAAATTGTTTAGTTTTCATTTTATTGCTTCTCAATTCTTTTACCTCCAAATTATACTAATCTTCTTTACGTAAGACCAAGTTGTTTTTTGCTAAATTTTAAGCATATCACCAAGAATAACCTTATAAAAATATTACACTTTTAGTCATATATATATGGTTGTACATACACTTTCTATATCCTCCTAAAATTTACCCTTTTCTGCTACTAGTCCAAAAATAAAAAAGTGGCTCCGCCACGTTCAGCAACTTATAGTCTACTTATCACACTAT
>USPX01000313.1 GCA_900556665.1 uncultured Eubacteriales bacterium | reverse complement strand
AATCATCAAGATAGGGATATCATTGTAAATTTGTCACATGAGCTTAAAACGCCTATTAATGTCATTCAAAGCGCAACTCAAATATTAAAACTAGATGCACGGTTAGATAAAAGTGCGATTAATGAATTAAAGAATATAAAAAATAAATGTAATGAGGCAATGAAATTAATTATTCATATGATAGATATTAATAAAATTAAAGGAGGTTATTTAAAAACTAATTTTGAAGTTTATAATATGGTAGAAGTATTAGAGAATGTGATAGAAGCCTTTGCAGGATTATATGAGGAGGCCAATTTGATTTTTAACACCAATGAGGAAGAAATTAAGGCGAAGATTGATATAAATCTTATTCAACGGGCAAGTATGTATATTATAGGAACCCTTTTAAATAATGGACGTAAAGATATTTATATGGATTTAGAATATGAAATGATTAATAAGGCTGTGAGTGTAAATATTTATGCTAAAGAAATCGAACAGTTTATTACAGAACATCATCGTGATATGGCTAAGTGTGAAATTGAAGAAGCAGGAGATGTATTTGCATTAGAATTTATTAAGCGTATATTAATAATGCATAAGGCGCGTATTAGTCATGGGGGAAGTGGCTACTTAAAAATAACATTTTACAATATTGGGATGTTAGAAGAAGAACCTATTTATCTAGAGGATAATATTGAGTATCTGAGAGATCAGATTAAGAGTTTATATTATACTTAAGTATATAAGCCTGATGGTGAAAAAGAAATATTTCATATTGCCATAAGGCTAATAAAAGGTAGGTATATAGGAGTAATTTATAAAGTGTGTTAAAATGGAAAAAAGAGATAAGGAGAAGACCATGGATATTGTACAGATTTTACAAGAAGAACTTGGTATTAAAAAAGGACAAGTAGAAAATACAATTAAGTTAATCGATGAAGGTAATACGATTCCTTTCATTGCTAGATATCGAAAAGAATTGACAGGGGGCTTAAATGATGAAGTGCTACGTCAATTTGGTGAACGTTATACTTACCTTCAAAATTTAATGGGACGTAAAGCCCAAGTTATTAAAAGTATAGAAGAACAAGGGAAGCTTACAGAAGATTTAAAGAATGCTATTTTAAAAGCAACTACTGCAACAGAAGTAGAAGATTTATATATGCCATATCGTCCTAAGAAACGTACACGTGCAACCATTGCAAAGGAAAAAGGATTAGAACTTTTAGCAGTTAT
The DNA here is from genome assembly GCA_900556665.1 of uncultured Eubacteriales bacterium. The sequence continues at coordinate 1,829 of USPX01000313.1, read as the reverse complement.
TTTAAAAGCGCAAAAAGAGAAAGAGATTATGGAAGTAGCACAGACTTTCGTAAATGAAGAAAAAGGTGTGAAATCATTACAAGAGGCTTTAGATGGTGCCAAGGATATCCTTGCAGAAGAAGTTTCAGATAATGCTAAGTTTAGAGGGTATATCCGAAAGCTTACGTTTAATAAAGGCCTTATTGTAACAAAGGCAAAAGATGTGAAAGAAAAAACAGTTTTTGAGATGTATTATGATTATAGTGAAAAAGTAAGATCTATGCCAGGACATCGAGTACTTGCTATTAATCGTGGCGAAAATGAAAAAGCACTGAGTGTTAAAATTGAAGCACCATCAGATGAAATTATTGCTTATCTAGCAGATCATGTCATTCAAAAAGACAGCAGCACAAAAGAACTTTTAGAAGAAATGTTGCAAGATAGTTATAAGCGTCTTATTGCGCCAGCAGTTGAACGTGATATTCGTAATGAACTGACTGAGAAAGCTCAGGAAGGTGCCCTTGAAGTTTTTAAGAAAAATCTGTATCAGCTTTTAATGCAAGCACCTATTAAAGGTCATACTGTTATGGGCATTGACCCAGCTTATCGTACAGGCTGTAAAATTGCAGTAGTGGATGAAACAGGTAAGAAGCTTGATAAGACAGTTGTTTTCCCAACACCACCACAAAATAAAATTGCAGAAGCTAAAGTGGTATTAAAAGAACTGATTCAAAAATACGACGTAGACTTACTTTCAATTGGAAATGGGACAGCTTCTCGTGAAACAGAAAAGTTTGTAGCTGAGCTTTTAAAGGAGATTGATAAAAAATTACACTATGTAATAGTTAATGAAGCAGGGGCTTCTGTTTACTCAGCTTCAAAACTTGGAACAGAGGAGTTTCCAAATGATGATGTAGGGGTAAGAAGTGCCGTATCCATTGCAAGACGTCTTCAAGATCCGCTCGCTGAGCTTGTAAAAATTGAACCTAAAGCTATTGGGGTTGGACAATATCAACATGATATGAACCAAAAACGTTTAGAAGAGTCTTTAAGCGGTGTGGTAGAAGGGGCTGTTAATGAGGTTGGTGTAGATATTAATACAGCTTCAGCTTCTCTTTTACAATATGTAGCAGGTATTAAGAAAACTGTTTCTCAAAACATTATTGCTTACCGTGAAGAAGTGGGCAGCTTTACAAATCGTAATATGATTAAAAAAGTAAAAGGATTAGGACCTAAAGTGTTTGAACAATGTGCAGGGTTTTTGCGTATTGTAGATGGAGATAATTTCTTAGATAATACAGGGGTTCACCCAGAGTCTTATCATATTGCCAAAGCACTTTTAAAAGAAGTGGGGTATGAGACTGTAGAAGCAGGTCATATGCAAGGCTTAAGAGATAAAATTACAGACATTGAGGCACTTGCAAGGAAGTTAGATACAGGGGTACCAACTTTAGAAGATATTATTAAAGAACTTGAAAAACCAGGAAGAGACCCCCGTGAAGATATGCCACAACCAATTCTTCATAGTGAAGTTTTAGAGATTAAAGACTTAAAAGAAGGTATGAAACTGAAAGGTACAGTAAGAAATATTGTAGATTTTGGTGCCTTTGTAGATATTGGTGTACATCAAGATGGTCTTGTGCATTTATCTCAAATGAGTGATCGCTTTATTAAGCATCCATTAGAGGTTGTAAAAGTAGGCGATATCGTAGATGTAATCATTTTATCTGTAGATGTAGAGAAAAATAAGATAGCCTTAAGCATGAAAAATGCCAAATAAGAAGGGACAAGTTAAATTGCCAAAAGATACTTGAAAAAAAATTTTTTTTGACCTATAATCTAATTAATCA
>USPX01000312.1 GCA_900556665.1 uncultured Eubacteriales bacterium | reverse complement strand
ATAGAAATAATATATTTATATAACCAACTTATATAAAGCTATAACAAAAGCTTAAGGAGAGAGATGCAAGTGAAGGGCAAAAAGAAGATATTAGCTTATATATTAATAATTGTTATGACAGCTATGGGGATGGCTGGTTGTATGAAATCAGAACAAACTGTGGCGATTATAAATGGTGAAAAAATCTCAGAACCTGTGTATAGAATTTGTTTATGGATTACACAAAGATATTTCGAAAGTGTAACAACAAATATATGGGAACTTGATAGTGTAGATGGTAAGACACCAGAGGAATATGCAAAAGATAAGGCACTTAGTTCGTTAAAGCTTTCAGTAGCAGCGAAACAAAAAGCGGACGAATTAGGTGTAAAGCTTACAAAGGCTGATAAAAAACAAATTAAAGAATCTGCAAAAAGCTATATGAAAGATAATGAATCATTTGTAAAGGCTTTTAAAATCAAACAAAAAGATTTTGAACAATTTTTAAGCTATAGTGCTGTATTTGATGAAGTGACTCGTAAACTTGGTGAAAACTATATGCCAAATGAAGAAGAATTAAGTAAAGCAGTGGAAGAGGTTAAGAAACAGAAGGAAACTGTAACAATAGAACATATCCTTATTTCTAATCGCAATGAACAAGATGAACTATTACCAAGAGACAAAAATGAGGCTGCTAAACGTGAAGCAGAAGAAATATTAGCTAAAGCACTTACAGGTGATGAAAATACATTTAAAGAGCTCGTTACAAGTTATTCAGAAGATGAGGCAGTGATTGATAATAATGGGGTTTATACAATATATAGAGGGCAAGTAGATGAAGCATTAGAAAATGTAGCATTTAACTTAGCTGCAGTAAATGAAGTGTATCCTCAAATTGTAGAAACATCTAATGGCTATGAGATTGTAAGAGTTATAGAAAGAGACTTGTTAGATGAGAAGTCTGCAGAAGAAGAAGCGCTTAACCAAATCAGAACACAATTTGCAACGGATGAATTAAATGAAATTAGTGAAACGCTTAAGATTGAAAAATTAGCAGCATACGATAACGTAAACATTATGAAATAGACGAAATGACTAAGTAAGAGACTTAGATAAAATAAGGCTACAAATATTAAATTTGTAGCCTTATTTTTGTATAAATAGTTGTAAAAAAGTGACTGCATATGCATATTTTTGTAAATTATGTAGCATAATATGTATAAACGAAGATATGAAATATATATACTTTTAGACATTAAGGAGGTTGTTTTGTTTGAAAGCAACAGGCATCGTTAGACGAATAGACGACTTAGGACGTGTAGTTATTCCCAAAGAGATAAGAAGAACGTTGCGCATTAGAGAAGGCGACCCGCTAGAAATTTTTACTGATAATGAAGGTCAGGTTATACTTAAAAAGTATTCACCTGTAGGCGAACTTAGTTCGTTTGTAAAAGAATATGCGGATGCTTTAGCACAAGCTACAGGGCATATTACATGTATTGCTGATAAGGATCAAGTTATAGCTGTTGCCGGAGGCTCCAAAAAAGAATTTTTAGATAAAAGTATTAGTAGTAATTTAGAAAAGGTGATTGAAAGTCGTACGATTTTTAAAGCATCTAAGGATGATGCTAAATTCGTCCCTATTTTATCTGAAGGTAATACAGATGTCTATCAATCAGAAGTGATTTCTCCTATTATATGTGAAGGAGATGCCATTGGTGCAGTTATTTTCCTATCTTCAAATAAAGATGAGATGGGAGAAGTTGAAGAAAAGTTAGCTTATTCCGCATCAGGATTCATCGGAAAACAAATGGAACAGTAGAAATAAAGGCCAATAACTTATGAAGTTACTGGCTTTTTCTATGAGGAGTAAAAAGATTAAATATATGATAAAATATAAATAGGTGAAGAGATAGTTTGTAGAACTTATAAAATACAATATATTAAGGAGTAAATCATGGAAAAGAAATATAGGAGTTTTTAGAAATAATCGCTCAATTAAGAAGTGAAAATGGTTGTCCATGGGACAAAGAACAAACTCATGAAAGTCTAAAGGCATGTTTATTAGAAGAGAGCTATGAACTAGTGGAGGCTATTCAAAATAAAGACGTACCTAATATGCGAGAAGAACTAGGAGATGTTTTATTACAAGTAGTTATGCATGCTCAAATTGCTAAAGAGGATAATGAGTTTACAATGGAAGATGTAGTAAATGATATAGCTACTAAGATGGTATATCGTCACCCTCATGTATTTGGTGAAATGAAGGATGTCAATACTTCAGAAGATGTACTTGTAAACTGGGAAAAATTAAAACAACAAGAAAAAAATGAAGAAACACCTCTTGAAGCAATGGAAAGAGTAGCGAAGGCTTTACCTGCTCTTACAAGGGGGCAAAAGGTTTACAGAAAAGCTAAGAAATCTAACCTTGTAAATGAGGATGTTTTAGGTACGATTTCGGCAATGAAAGAACAGCTTCAAAGCCTTGAAAATAGCCTACAAACAACAGAAAATGTGCAATTTGATGAAGAAATAGGAAAATTATTGCTTGACATAGTAAAATTATCCACTTTTTTTAACATAAATGCGGAATTTGCCTTGACAAAGTCAGTGGAAAAGTTTATAAATAGATTTAGATATATTGAAAACTAAGGTTTTGCGCAAGGAAAACAGGTTTTAAATAGGTTTTGTAAAAATCATTTAGAGCGAACGTGGAGTATTGAGCAAGATTAGTCTTCAATACATATATCCATGTGAAATGCATGAATAGAGGAGGAAGAAATAATGAACAAATCTGAATTAGTAGCAGCTATGGCTGTAAAAGCGGAATTAAGCAAAAAAGATGCTGAGAAAGCTCTTAAAGCATTCGAAGATGTTGTTATGGAAGAACTTAAAGCTGGGGGAAAAATTCAATTAGTAGGTTTCGGAACATTTGAAGTTACAGAACGTAAACCACGCGTTGGTAGAAATCCAAAAACAAATGAAGAAATGCCAATCCCAGGTGGAAAAGCTCCTAAATTTAAAGCTGGTAAACAACTTAAAGACATCGTTCGTGGTTAATTAAGAGTTTG
>USPX01000311.1 GCA_900556665.1 uncultured Eubacteriales bacterium | reverse complement strand
TCTATAATTTGTTTCATCATATTATCTGATATTTCTTGTTCCGATTTAAACCAATTAGACATATACTCATTTCTATTTGAGCCAACATTCGTACACCCACAGAAACTTAACATCAATATCATACAAAAAATAAATATTATTTGTTTCATATTATTTATACCTCATTTAATACTTAAATATTTTATTATCTCTTTCCTTTGTCATAAACTTCCCCAAGGGCTCTTGGCGGATTGTTATTTTTAGAGAAGAAAATTAATAAAATCATTGTTAATATATAAGGTAATGTCATAATTAAATCAGAGAATGTACTTGGTAATTCTAGTAATCCACTAATCATATAACCCCCTGATCTTGCAAATCCGAATAAAATACAAGCAATAAGAGTTGGTACAATCTTCCAGTTCCCAAAGATTAAAGCAGCAATGGCTAAGTAACCATAACCTACATAGAAGCTTGAAGAGAAGTTTGCTGAAATAGAATAAGCAAAGCAAATACCACCAAGTCCTGCTAAGGCACCTGAAATCATAACTGCGCTAAAGCGAATTTTTGCTACATCAGCTCCGCCCGCATCTACTGCATGAGGGTTATCCCCACAAGCACGTAAGCGCATGCCATATCTTGTTTGATAAAGCACATACCATGCGATAATCGCTACAATAACAATGATGATTTGGAATGGATAAATATCTTTAAAGAAACCGCCAACAACTGGAATCTCTGAAAGGACTGGCACTGAAAAACGTCCTAATACATCTAATACAAACTTAGATGAAGGTTTTCCAAAGATTATTGCATTCAGCTGACTTGTTAAAAATCCTGTTAGTGCAATGGCTAAAATATTAATAACAACCCCACTAATTACTTGGTTGGCTTTAAATTTAATACATACAGCTCCATGTAACATAGCATAAATTGTACTGCCTAATACTGCAAAAATAATGGCAATATAAAATGACATTGGTACTAAATCAGGGAAAAATTGTTTTGTTAAAATACTTGCTAAAGCTCCTATAAAGGCGCCCATTCCCATAAACCCTTCAAGAGCAAGGTTGGTAATCCCACTACGTTCGCTATAAATACCACCAATTGCTACAATAAATAGTGGCAATGCAAAGGCTAATCCATCAATAATGACTGTTTCCATTATGCCTCCTCCTTCATCTGCTCTTGCATTTTATTTTCTTGTTTTGTCTGATCTTCTAATTCATCTTGTGCACGTTTTAAACGATATTTGATATAAGTACCACATGCACTAAATAATAAAATAAGTGCTGTAATTACTGCGGCGATTTCTTGTGGCACACCTGCTGTACTACTCATATAAGTGCTTCCTTTACTAATAATCATAATAAGGAAAGCAGAAATCATACTCCCAATAGGTGTGGCATTACCAAGTAAAGATACGGCAATGGCATCATAACCTACTGATGAAAGCACTCTTGGCTGAATAGATGTATTGTAACCTAAGTAATAAGTTACCCCTGCAAGTCCCGCAAGTGCTCCTGAAATCAGCATGGCAATTACCATTGTGCGTCCTACTTTAATCCCTGCATATTTAGCGGCATTTTGATTAGCCCCTACTGTCTTCATTTCATAACCTAATTTTGTTTTATCTAAAATAAACTTAAGTCCAAATGTAGCCACAACAGCTAAAATAATACCGATTGGCATCTCCATTTTCATGCCCATAAATTCTACATTTTTTAAAGTTAAAGAAGCTGCTTTACTTATATTTTTAGATTGACGTGACATGGCATCTACATAAAACATGTTAATAAAGAAGCTCATGATGTACTGACAAATATAGTTAATCATAATACATGATACAACTTCATTAATATTGAAACGATACTTTAACCAGCCAATAAGCCCACCAACTAAAGCACCACATACAATCCCAATAATAATAACCATTGGTTTTGCTATAAAACTATCGAGTTCACTATAACCAATAATAATTGTAGCCATAAAACCAGCAAAAAGCATTTGGCTAAACCCCGATATTAAAGAGTCCTGCCTTAAAGGCAACAGCTACTGCTAAAGCCGCAAAAATAAGTGGCGTTAACGCATTTAAAAAGCTCATAAAGTCTGTGAGCATGCCCTTACCACCTGCATAAGAAGCCTTTGGTAAAATCCCTGACCCTTGCAGTAAGTTGTGATAAGCAGCTATAGGATTTTTACCCACCATTCCAATGACAACTGCACCTACAATTAAACTCATTAAAATTGCAAAAACAGGTACAATGATTGTTTGGCGTTTTTCATCCCCTAAAAATTTAATGATACTTTGTTTCATATTCTTTTTCATTTTAAGCATGTACCCCCATCATGTACTCTCCTACTTCTTTTGTTGTGAGTGACTTCGCTTCTTTGATTTTCTTAATTTCACCATTATAAATAACACCAATTGTGTCTGCACAATTCATAACTTCTAATTCAAGAGAAATGAGTAAGATCGCTTTGCCTTTATCACGCTCAGCAATAATTTGCTCATGAATTCTTTCAATGGCACCAATATCTAGACCACGTGTTGGCTGCACAAAAATAATAAGTGGTGGATCTAATTCAATTTCACGACCGATAATAATCTTTTGCTGATTTCCACCACTCATGCTACGCACTTGTGTTTTTGCACCTTGTCCACTTCGAATGTCATATTTCTCAATAAGCTCATTACTATAAGTGACAAACTGATCACTTTTTAAAATACCTTTTTCACAAAATCTTGGTTTAAAGTAATCTTTTAGCACAGCATTTTCTGCTACTGTGAAATCTAACACGAGACCATAAGCTTGTCTATCTTCTGGTATATATCCAATTCCAGCTTCTGTACGCTGTCTAATATCCATATGTGTAATATCTTGACCATTTAAGATAATTTTTCCACCTGCAGCCGGCATAAGGCCCGCAATAGCATCTGCAATTTCTACCTGTCCATTTCCTGAAACTCCGGCAATAGCAAAGACTTCACCACTACGAATAGAGAAAGAAACATTTTTTACAACTTCAAATTGATTTTTATCTTTAACTGTTAAGTTCTCTACTTTAAGC
>USPX01000310.1 GCA_900556665.1 uncultured Eubacteriales bacterium | reverse complement strand
TATAAATAGAGCTGTAGGAGAACTTGAAATATTATCATGTAAAAGGCATATAAGGGATTTAGAAAGACAAGGAACAGAAGAATTTCCTTATATATGGAGTGAAGAAAAAGCTAATGAAATAATGGATTTTGCTGAAAATTTGATACTTGCAGAAGGTGATGAGCCTGCTCCAATGAAACTATGGGACTTTCAATGCTTTGTATTTGGTTCATGGAATGGATGGATACATAAAGATACTGGATATAGAAGATTTAGGACTTCATATGAACAAGTAGCAAGACAAAATGGAAAATCAGTAGGAAATGCAGTACCATCACTTTATTATGGGAATTTTGATGGATATAATTACCCTCAACTTTATGCTACTGCTACAAAAGAAGCACAAGCTAGAATAGTATTAAAAGAATGTATTAAATTTATTAATGCAGATAAAGAGTTAAGTGGAACTAAAACTAAAAAAGGTTTATTTACTGTTAAGGACTATAAATCAGAAATAGAGTGCAATCTATCTAAAGGAACAATTAAAGCTTTAGGAAGAGATACAAAGTCTATAGATGGTTTTAGGCCTTATTTTGCTTCTGTTGATGAATACCACTTACATAAAGATAACCAAATGTATAAGTTGTTAAGTGATGGTACAAAGAAATTAAAGCAATGCTTAATAAGTGTAATTACAACTGCTGGATTTGATATAAATGGTCCATGTAAAGAGTTATATGACTATTGTGTTAATGTACTTAGAGATGTTGTTATTGATGAAACTCAATTTGTATATATATGTCAAATGGATAAAAATGATGACATTTGGAACGAAAAGAATTGGGAAAAAGCAAATCCGTTATGGACACCAGAAACTTTAACTAGCTTAAGAGCAGATGCAATAAAAGCAAAAGAAATGCAAGGACAGGAGCTTAGAAACTTTCTTACTAAAAGTTTAAATGTTTGGGTACAAGCCACAGATGATGATTATATAGATATTGAAAAATGGAAAGAATGTGCTACTGATTTAACTCTTGAAGATATGAGAGGGAAAGAGTGTGGCATAGGACTTGATTTATCTAGCGGAGGAGATTTGACATCAATAGCTTTAGAGTTTGAACTAGGTAACGATGAATATTTTATAGAAAGTCATAGTTTTATACCTATAAATAGATTACAAGAGCATATAAAAACGGATAAAGCGCCTTATGATATGTGGTTACGACAAGGATTAATTACTGCTACAGAAACCTTAGGAGGAGTAAAAACAGATTATAAATATATCATAAGTCATTTAAAGAAACTACAAGAGGAATATAATTTAAAATATAGATTTATAGCTTATGACCCACATAATGCGGATGCATTTTTAAATGATTTGGAGACGTTTGGTTGTTATTGTATAGAAATTATCCAAAGTGCTAGAAATTTAAATAGTGCAACTGTTGATTTTAAACTATCAGTAGATGGTAAGTCCATTAAGTATAACAGAAAGAATAATTTATTGACTTGGAGTGTTGCAAATGCAAAATTAACTCATAATTCTTTTGGAGAATGTAAGATTGATAAAAATTATAGAACTAAAAGAATAGATCCAGTTGATGCGATAATTGATGTTCATAAAGTGATTATAGAAAATCAATCAAATATAGATATAAATGAAGTTACAGAAGATTATTTAAGTATGATGGGATGGTAAAGGAGGTGAGAAATTGAATGTATTCAGTAGGATTGTAAAAGGAATAAAAAATGTCATTGTTCCAGCAACATCTGTAGATATGCAGAGTCAAGAGTTGTTAGAATGGCTTGGAATAAGTTCAACTCCTAAAAAATTAGTAAGTGAAGTAACGTATTTTACTTGCTTAAAAATGTTGTCAGAAACATTAGGTAAAATGCCTTTAAAGTTTCGCCAAGATACAGAAAAGGGAGTACAAAGGGTTAAGTCTAATAAAGTTCACAGTATTTTAAGGACAAGACCTAATGCAATTATGACACCATCTACGTTTTGGGCAACAATAGAGCAGAATAGAAACCATTATGGTAATGCATATGTTTGGATAAGGAGAAAATTTAAAAAACAAAAATTTGGTGGGATAGAAGAAATACAAGACTTATGGATTATGCCATCTAATAATGTTCAAGTGCTTTTAGATGATCAAGGATATTTTGGAGCAAAAGGGCGAATATGGTATTTATATACTGATAAATATTCAGCGGAGCAATATTTATTTAACAGTGATGATGTAATGCACTTTAAAACATCTATGACATTTGATGGTATTATAGGAATACCAGTAAGAGAGATACTTCAAAGCACTGTAGAAGGTGGCTTAGAAAGTCAAAAATTCATGAATAATTTATATAAAACTGGATTAACTGCAAGAATGGCACTTCAATATAGTGGTGATTTAGATGGAACATTAGAACAAAAGCTACTTGAAAGATTTGAAAAATATGCAACTGGTGCAAATAATGCTGGAAAGATAGTGCCAGTACCTATAGGTATGCAGTTAGTACCATTGAATATAAAGCTTACTGATAGTCAATTTTTTGAATTAAAGAAATTTACAGCGTTACAAATAGCAGGAGCATTTGGAATCAAGCCTAATCAAATAAATAATTATGAAAAAAGTTCTTATTCAAATAGTGAGATGCAACAATTATCTTTCTATATAGATACAGAACTTTTTATTATTAAGCATTATGAAGAGGAAATCAATTTTAAAATGTTATCTAAAGGCGAAAGATTACAAGGATATTATTACAAGTTTAATGAAAAAGTAATTCTAAGAACTGATAGCCAAACTCAAGCTGAAATAATTAGTAAATACGTTAATAATGGTATTTATACACCTAATGAAGCAAGAGAACACTTAGATATGCATAAAATTGATGGAGCAGACAAGTTAATAGTTAATGGCAATTATATACCTATTGATATTGTAGGAAATCAGTATCAGTATAAGAAAGGAAGTGAGTAGATGAGTAAGAAATACTGGGAATTTAAGAATAAAACATCAACAGAAGCAGATTTATATTTATATATTCAAATTGCTAGTTGGGGTGGAGGATATGCAGCA
>USPX01000309.1 GCA_900556665.1 uncultured Eubacteriales bacterium | reverse complement strand
GGCCTCGGAAATATGGCAACCTCCGATTTCTAACTACGTGTTTTGGGAATAACTAAGTTCATTTTTTTGATGAACGTGCTGAACTCCCTACGCTAACGCTTCGGTCAAACAGCAGCACTAAAGGCCCTCAAAAAAATTCGCTAAGTTATTCTTCCAAAACACTCCGTATGAAATCTCCGTTTGCCATATTTCCTCCACCCCTAGTCTACTTTCACTCAAAATTTCCGTTTACGTTTTCAGATAATATTTTTTACTTGATGGATAAATCAAGTACTTAATCTGGTTTTGTTAATGTATTGTGCTTGATTGGACTAGGTCTGGGTGTGATGGTGTACACTTGCTTCGCCATACATGGGTAAGGTGTTTACTTGGTGTAAACTTGGGGCATATCCCTTTAGGTTTGCCTAATGGGTTTTGCGCTCGTTTCACCGCGCAGGGCTAAGGTGTTTACTTGATGTAAACTTGTATACATATACCCTTTTGTGCTTTCCTATTTAGTTGCACTTGTAGGTTTATGTGCTCGCTTTACCCCACATTAAATTGTGGTTTGTTTGCCACAATAACCTAGTCTACTTGCAAGCAAGTTAAAGGTAGTAGTAGATATTAGTCTTCTACGCCTTTGATTGTATTTTTTACCACTTGTACGAATTGACTAAGTGGGATTGTTACGGCGTCTCCTGATTCCATTTCTTTGAGCTGGATTTCGCCATTTTCTAGTTCGCTTTCGCCGATAATTGCTGAGTAGCGTGCGTTAATTTTGTTTGCGTATTTCATTTGTGCTTTGATACTTCTTGCGAGGTGATCTGTTTCTGCACTGATGCCTTCTTGTCTTAATAAGTTAACAAGTTTGATGGCTTCAACTTTAGCTACGTCTCCTCTAAATCCAATGAAGATATCTCTTGTAGCTGGTTTAAGGGCATCTTTGTTTTCTGCATCGCGAACGATTACGAGTCTTTCCATACCTGCGCCAAATCCTACTGCTGGCACATGTTTGCCTCCGATTTCATCTACAAGTCTGTCATAGCGCCCGCCACCACACACTGTTCCTTGTGCGCCAATATCATTTGATACGAATTCGAATACTGTTTTTGTATAGTAGTCAAGACCACGTACGATACCTGGATCGATTACAAATGGGATGCCCATAGCTGTAAGTAAGCTTTGAAGTTCTTCAAAGTGTGCTTTACATTCTTCACCTAATGAATCTAATGTTGTTGGTGCGTTTTGTAAGTGTTCTTGGCACTCTGGATTTTTACAATCTAAAACACGAAGTGGATTTTTCTCCATTCTTTCTTGGCAAAGAGGACAGAGATGTTCTCTTCTTTCATATAAGAAGCTTTTAAGTGTTTCATTGTATTTTTTTCTACATTCTGGTCCACCTAAAGAGTTAAGGTGAAGCTCTACTTTATTAATTCCTAATCTTTTAAGTAAAGTTGCACCTAAAGCGATAACTTCTGCATCTGCTGTTGGTGAGTCTGTTCCAAACATTTCTACACCGAATTGGTGGAACTGTCTTTGACGACCTGCTTGTGGTCTTTCATATCTGAATGTTGGTGAGATGTAGTAAAGTTTAGTAGGTTGTGTATCTGCATACATACTATGTTCTAAGAAAGCTCTTACTACAGCTGCTGTACTTTCAGGTTTAAGGGTAATATCGTTATTTCCTTTATCTGTGAAAGAATACATTTCTTTATTTACAACGTCTGTTGTTTCACCAACGCCTCTTTTAAAGAGGTTTGTAAACTCGAACATTGGTGTTCTAATTTGGTTAAAGCAGAAATCATCACATAAGTCTCTAATGATTTCTTCCATGTCTAACCATTTTCTCATTTCTTCTCCAAAGATATCTTTGGTTCCTTTAAGGGCACGAAGTTCCATAACTTACTCCTTTCATTTTTACATCTTATTAAATTAATTAATTTATGCAATAAAAAACGCCCCTGACATAACTGTCAGGGACGATATTACCGTGTTGCCACCCTGTTTCAAAGTATATGCTTCTATAGTATAACCATAAACCAAAATACTTTGCACTTTATAAGCGGATAACGCTGCTTAGGCGTCGCCTCCTACTTATAATGTTTCAGAGACACTCTCCAAGATGTCTTCAAAGCTAGTTGTGAACTTTCAGCCTGGATTCACTCTCTGATGGGTAAGCTTCTACTTCTTCTTGTCATCGATTTAATAGTGTATTATTTTTATATTGTACCAAAGTTTCTGCTTTAGTCAACCCCTAGTACTATTAAAATAATAAACTATCTACTGCTTCTACTAGTTCTCCTATAGAAGGTTTACTAATTTGACGATCTGCACCTACTTTTTCACCTTTATGGTGTAAATCTGCTGTAATAAGTGATGAGAAGATTACAACTGGTAATGCATTTAGGATACCATCTTCTTTGATCTTACGTGTTACAGTATGTCCATCTAAAATTGGCATTTCAATATCTGTAATTAATAAGTCGATTTCTTCATTGAATCGGCTACCATATTTCTCTTTAAGGCTATAAATAGCTTCTAATACATCTTGTCCATTATCAAACTCTACAATATTTGTATAACCTGCTGCCCCTAAAGTTTCTTTTAAGAGTTCACGAATTGTTTTTGAATCATCTGCCATGTAAATACGTTTAGCTTGGCGTTCTTGTTTTAAAACAATACCGTTTTTCATTTCTGCCATTTGATCTTTTGATAAATCAGCAATGATTTTTTCAAAGTCTAACATTAATAAGATACCATTATCAGTTAAGATATTTCCTACTGCTAATGAAGCTCTTACAAGTGAATCTGGTTTTGTAATATCAGACCATTTAATTCTTTGAATACCTGCAATGCTATCTACTGCAAACATTACTTGTTTTTTGTTAAACTCACAAACAAGTGCCATTTTTCTTTCTGCTAAGTCTGTTTGTTTTTTATCTAAGATATAACTTAAGTCTACAACTGTCATTACTTGGTCACGTACATTTGTAAGCCCTAAAATACTCTTGTTTTGATCTGCTGCTGGTCTTACTTCATTTAATTGAATGATTTCTCTTGCTTTTAATACGTTAATGCAATAGC
>USPX01000308.1 GCA_900556665.1 uncultured Eubacteriales bacterium | reverse complement strand
TTTACTTCCACCTCAGGATACTTCAGAAGAAGAGAAAGGAGACGAATAATCATGTGGGCTATTATTGAGCAAATTTTCCCTTATGCAATCGCCTATACAATTCCACTTTTAATCGTTGCCCTTGGTGGTCTTTACTGTGAACGTAGTGGTATTGTTAATATCGGGCTTGAAGGTCTTATGATTATGGGTTCTTTCGCAAGTGGTATTACAATTTACTTCTTACAAATGAGCTTCCCAGGTCAAACATGGACTATTTTTGTTGGGTTACTTGTAGCCCTTCTCGTGGGTGCATTATTCTCACTCCTTCATGCATTTGCAAGTATTAATTTACAAGCAGATCAAACAATCAGTGGTACAGCTATTAACCTTATTGCTGTTGCACTTACAGTTTTCTTAGCTAGAAACATTACAGGTAGTGGTAATATCGTACTTAGAACAACATTAGCTAAAAAGAATATTACGTTTTTAAAAGATATTCCAGTTATTGGACCATTATTCTTCACTAACACTTACTCAACAACATGGATCGTACTTGCAATTCTTATTGTATTTACTTTCATTCTTTACAAGACTTCTTTTGGTCTTCGTCTTCGTGCATGTGGTGAACATCCACATGCAGCTGATGCAGCAGGTGTTAATGTAGGACGCATGCGTTATATCGGTGTGCTTTTATCAGGTGCCTTTGCCGGACTTGGTGGTGGTATCTTCCTCGTTACTTTCTCTGGAGAATTTAATGGAAGCGTATCAGGATTTGGGTTCTTAGCTTTAGCTGCCCTTATCTTTGGACAATGGAAACCATTAGGTATTCTTGGTTCAACATTATTCTTCGGTTTTGCAAGTACAATTTCAAACGTATCACAAGTTATTCCAGAACTTGCTGCAATTCCACCTGTATACTTAAAAATCTTCCCTTATATCGTAACACTTATCGCACTTGTAATTTTCTCTAAATCTTCACAAGCGCCAAAAGCTGCAGGGGAAGCCTTTGACCCAGGTAAACGTTAATCTTATATAGCAAAAGAGGTAACGCAAATTTATGCGTCACCTCTTTTTTCTTTCTCTTTTTTCCTCTACTCTTCTAACCCATTCATCCCAAAAGGCACTACGATTGTCTTACAATATGCTTTAAACTCTTTAAGCAATATATCTACTTTATTGGTTCGTGGCATTTGCGCTGGCATAATATATGAAAATTGTCTGGAGAACTTCTCATCTAAATAAACTATACTTAATTCTTTATGTTGCTTCGCCACCTGTGCTACAAAATATGAAATCAGCGTAATACCCAGATTATTCTTCACAGCCTCTTTAATGGCATAATTGCTCCCAACAACCATGATACAGTCAGGAATAAGCTGATACTGATTTAAAAAGTTATCTAAATACGACCGTGTTCCTGATCCACTTTCTCTTACAATCCATTTTTGATGTTGTAATTCTTTTACACTAAGCTTCTTATTTTCAAAGTCCTCTTCATAAGGAAATGCAATCACTAACTGATCTTTAAAAAAATAATCTTGTTTAAATTCAGGCGATGTACTCATTCCCTCTATAAATCCTATATCTAATGTAAGTTCTTTAATCTTATTACAAATACTAGTACTGTTATTAATATAAAGCTCTACATTTAACTTAGGGTATTTCTTTTTAAACTCAGCCAGAAAATTAGGCATGATATACTCCCCTATAGTTAAACTGGCACCTACCTTAATGGTTCCATAAAGATCATCATCTACTGCTGGTACTGCTTTATAGGCACACTCTACTAGATTTAAAATCTCTTTAGCGAATTGAAAGAGTTTATAACCACTAGGTGTAATCACAATATGTTTTTGCTTAATAGAACGCTGAATCAGTGCAGTTTGAAAACGCTCTTCTAAATGCTTAATATGGGCGCTAACTGTAGGTTGGGATAAATGTAGCTGGGTTGCTGCTTTTGTAAAGTTATTTTGTTCTACTACTGTAATAAATGTTTTTAATTCTTCAAGCACATTATTGTCTCCTTAGATTTATTAAATTTTCTTCTATAACCATTATACTTTGTGATGATTATTATCACATATATTTATTTTATTTATTATTCGCTTCATGATATACTAATCAAGCTTAAAAAAAACATCATTTGGAGGTTTTTAAAGTATGATACAAAAGATTAAAGATATCGTTCCTGGTTTAGCTATTTCTGTAATTGTAGCACTTATCAGTATGTTCTTAGGGGGCTTTATTCCTAAAGTAGGTGCTGCAACAATTGCTATTTTCCTAGGAATGTTAATAGGTAATTTACCTTTTAAACAAAAAGCATTTCAAAAAGGCTATAAATTTGCTGAATCAGATCTGCTTTCTTATTCCATTGTATTCTTAGGGGGTACAATCAGTATTTCAACATTAATGGATTTAGGAATTAATGGGATTTTATTCATTGTCATTCAAATGGCGATTACTATTGTAGGTGCTATATTTATTGGTAAAAAACTTCATTTTAACCAAAACTTTAGATTTTTAATGGCCAGTGGTAATGCGGTTTGTGGTTCATCTGCCATTGCTGCTACAGCACCTGTTATTGAAGCTGATGATAATGAAAAAGGGATTGCCGTTACAATCGTCAATGTAACTGGGATCTTCCTTATGTTTATTATTCCACTTGTTACTAAATTATTATATGGCCATGAAACACTTCAAACTTCAGCTATGACTGGTGGTATCCTTCAATCAATCGGGCAAGTAGTTGCCAGTGGTGCCATGGTCAGTGAAGAAGTTAAAGATTTAGCAACAATCTTTAAAATTGTACGCGTTATTTTCTTAGTTGTTGTTGTCCTTGTATTTGGTCACTTAAAACACAAATCTAATACACAAATCGTAGAAACAGAAGCCACACAAATTGAAAAAGCAAAAGTTAAAATACCTTGGTATGTTATTGGGTTCTTTATTACATGTATCTTATATACACTCCACTTCATCCCAGAAAGCTTGTCTATTGCTTTAAAATTCTTAAGTAATAAATTTGAAATCATCGCCTTAGCCGCTATCGGTCTTAAAGTGAATGTAAAAGACCTCATTAAACAAGGTAAA
>USPX01000307.1 GCA_900556665.1 uncultured Eubacteriales bacterium | reverse complement strand
ATAACTGATATGAATAGATTCATAAGATTCCTTCTCAAAGTCATACCCTTTAAAATACATAGGACGCCCTTCATCACATAAAATTGTATTCACAATAAAATCTGCCAGTGCCTTACTTTCTTCATATGAAATTTTCTTTTTAAGATAGCGTCTATTTAAATCATCTATAAATCCCCCCATATCATCTATAGTACATGGCTCTTCTTTTAAAGACTGCTCCATAATATAAAGAAGCAGTAGAAAAATCATATTAATCTGTTCATACCATTCTATAAAACCAAAGTTCTTCCAAGTCGTTTTCTGCAAACTATTTTTATGAATAAAAGCATGGGCACCCACATTTTTCATACGTCTTGTATATTGTTCTAAGAACTCAAACATTTAATCCTCCTAAAAATCTTTTCCATTTAATATCTCTTGTGGAATATATTCATCTGCTCCTAATATTACTTGAATCACTTGTTGCCTTGCTACTTCAAAATTTTGGAGAAAATCTGTAATTTCTACCCTATTTTGCTTTTCCTTGGTTTGAGGCAAAGGCAGTTGCATCTGCTGACTTTTATCTAGCATTCTTTCATATAAAGCTGTAAATAAAACAATAGGACATAGTTGTTCTGCCCGTTTCTTTAAGCTCTCGTAAATACTAATCCCTTCATAATCTAAATCTCCAAAGTATAAGAAAACATTATCTTTGTCTTGTAAATAGCTTTCTCCGAGCATTATAAAGTTTTCAAATCCTTTAACAATCTGCTTACCTGCTCCATACACTAAAGTACCTATTTCTACACCTGCTATTTCCTGTTTTCCCTTCATTAAATGCTGTCTCATACTATAGAAAGTATCCATATTCTCTACAATTAAGACAGTTTGAGGTACTTTTTTATGCTGCACATAATAAGCCACAGGTGGGACGGTCTCATACACTCTAAGCACTTCAAGACTTAATCCTAATCTTCTTAGTAAGATCATCCCACCTTCTTGCTTTAAATACTTCTCACGCCCCCATATTTCAAAACTTCGTTCATTTAAAGAAATAAAGTCCTCATTGCCATCTCTTTGCTTTAAATACTGATTTAAAAGCATGATATTTTCACGATCTTCTTCATACTGTTCTAAATGCTTTAAATAATAGGTCACATCTAATAAAGTACTCATATTATAATTTAATTCTTCTTCGTAACGCGTCATATCCTTCTGGGGTGCTACAATCCTATAACGTTTATAAAGCGCTGGACTCTTCCCATTTAATCCACTATTTTTAATAGGTACTAGCCCTCCTGCTTTTACTAGTGCCATTACTTTTTCATATAAAAGTCCATAAGACTCCACCTTATAGAGCTTACTTAAAGTTTCCAAATCTATTTTCTTCTGATTAAGCTGCATTAACCGTCTCATTTTAACTCCTTTTATCAAATAAACTATTTTTTTCAGTATAACACGAAAATATTGATAGTAATATCCATTTAATCCTACAAAAAAAGTATAGTTATATTTCAGATTAACTGAACTTATAACTATACTTTCTCTATCTTTTTTATATAAATTTTAAGATGATTTTAGTGTGTTTTACTTAGTCGTTATAATGATTAACTTCTTTCCATTTACCAAACTTTCTAAAACGTTCATAACGTGCCTCTACTAATTCATCTACTGGCATCTTTTCTAACGCTGCTAAGGTCTCTAATATATACAGTTTTAATGTCTCAGCTGCAGCTTCTGGATTTTGATGGGCACCACCTATTGGTTCTGCCACAACTTTATCGATAATCTTATAATCTAGTAAATCTTTGGCTGTTAACTTCATTTTGCGTGCTGCTTCTTTAGCACGACTTGCATCTTTCCATAAAATGCTGGCAAAGCCTTCTGGTGAAAGGATGGAATATACAGCATGCTCCTGCATAAAAATTTTATCGGCTACGCCTAAAGCTAAGGCGCCACCGCTGCCGCCTTCACCAATGACGCCTGCAATAATCGGTGTGCGTAATTTAGACATTTCAAAGAGATTTCTAGCAATAGCTTCTCCTTGTCCTCTTTCTTCTGCACCTATTCCACAGTATGCACCCGGGGTATCAATTAAACATATAATTGGTCTATGAAATTTCTCTGCTTCTTTCATTAAGCGAAGTGCTTTGCGATAGCCTTCTGGATGGGGCATACCAAAGTTATTGGCTATATTTTCCTTAGCTGTATTCCCCTTACTTTGAACAATGATTGTCACCACTTTACCTTCTATCTCGCCAATGCCACCTATAATAGCAGGATCATCCCGGAAAGCTCTGTCACCGTGAAGTTCTATAAACTTATCACATAAGGCATGAATATAAAATTTCCCACGTGGTCTTTCTGTCTTTCTTGCTAAAAGGACTTTATCCCAAGGTTCTAAAGTACTTTTTGTAGCGTTATCCCCAAATTTATTGTATGTTCCTGACATTTAGCACTCCTCCCTTGTGTGAAAGTCTAATAACATTCCCAATGTTCTCTTTAAATCTCTTCTTTCTACAATGGCATCAACCTGACCTTTTTCTAATAAAAACTCAGCTCTTTGAAAGCCTTCCGGCAGTTTCGCTTTAATAGTTTGTTCAATAACCCTTGGCCCTGCAAAACCTACTAACGCTCCTGGTTCTGCCAATATAATATCGCCTAAAGTGGCAAAACTAGCTGTAACGCCTCCAGTAGTTGGGTCTGTTAAAACATTAATATGTAAAAGCCCACTTTCATCATGCTTCGCAAGAGCAGCACTGGTCTTAGCCATCTGCATCAGCGAAAAAATCCCTTCCTGCATTCTCGCACCACCTGAAGCTGTAAAAATAATAATTGGTAATTTACTTTGCGTAGCCATTTCAATAGCTCTTGTAATCTTTTCTCCAACAACCGAACCCATACTTCCCATCATAAAAGCGGAATCCATAATTGCTAGTACCACTTCATGTCCTTCTATTTTCCCTTTACCTGTTACAACAGCTTCTCTCTGCCCTGTCTTCTTTTTATATTTAGTAAGTTTTTCTTCATATTCTTTAAATCCTAATGGATTGACACTATCTAGATTTTGATTAAATTCTTTAAAAGTGT
>USPX01000306.1 GCA_900556665.1 uncultured Eubacteriales bacterium | reverse complement strand
TTTTAATATTTAAATTTTATTAAATATTAAAAATACCCACTTCTCGCGAGAAGTGGGTATTTTACATTTCATTTTAGTATGTAATACCTTGGCAATACATTGCGTCAGCAACTTTTAAGAAACCAGCGATATTAGCACCTAATACATAATCATCTGGATTACCATATTCTGTTGCAGCTTCTCTAGCGATTGTATGAATATGTTTCATGATACCTTGAAGTTTTTCATCTACTTCTTCAAATGTCCAGTTATAACGCATGCTATTTTGAGACATTTCAAGACCAGATGTTGCAACACCACCAGCATTTGAAGCTTTACCTGGTGCATATAAAATACCAGCTGCTTGGAATGCATCTACAGCTTCTGGAGTAGAAGGCATGTTAGCACCTTCAGCTACAGCGATTACACCATTAGCAAGAAGAGTTTTAGCAGATTCTCCGTCTAATTCGTTTTGTGTTGCACATGGAAGTGCGATATCACATGGGATTGTCCAAATACCTTTACATCCTTCTGTGTATTTAGCACTTGGATGACTTTCAACGTATACTTTAATACGTTTTCTTTCAACTTCTTTGATTTGTTTAACTGCATCTAAGTCGATTCCGTTTTCATCATAGATGTAGCCGTTTGAATCACTAAGTGCAACTACTTTACCACCTAATTGTGTAGCTTTTTCAGCTGCGTAGATTGCTACGTTACCAGAACCAGAGATAACTACTGTTTTACCTTGGAAGCTTTCGTTACGTGTTGCTAACATTTCTTTTGTAAAGTAGCAAAGACCATAACCTGTAGCTTGTGTTCTAGCAAGTGAACCACCGTAGTTTAATCCTTTACCTGTAAGTACACCTGTGAATTCATTACGTAAACGTTTATATTGACCAAACATATAACCAATTTCTCTTCCACCTACACCGATGTCACCAGCTGGAACGTCTGTGTCTGGTCCGATATGTTTGCAAAGTTCTGTCATGAAGCTTTGGCAGAATCTCATAATTTCACCATCTGATTTTCCTTTAGGATCGAAATCACTACCACCTTTACCGCCACCCATTGGTAAGCCTGTTAAAGAGTTTTTGAAGATTTGTTCGAAACCTAAGAATTTAATAACACCTAAGTTTACAGAAGGATGTAAACGAAGACCTCCTTTGTATGGTCCAATTGCACTATTGAATTGTACACGGTATCCTCTATTTACTTGTACATCACCATTGTCATCAACCCATGATACTCTGAACATTACAATACGTTCTGGTTCTACGATTCTTTCGAAGATACCTGCTTTTACGTATTGAGGATTTTTTTCAGCTACTGGTTCCATGCTAAGTAAAACTTCTTTTACTGCTTGGTGAAACTCTGGTTCTGCTGGATGATTTTTTACAACCCTGTTCATTAAATCTTGCATATACTCTGTACGAAATTCCATTCTAAATTCCTCCCATATATCTCATTTCCATGTGGCTACCTACCACTAATGGTATTTTACCATAAAATTATACATTTTCAATTAAAATTTTGCTTTTTAATAAAATAAATTTTATTGTTATATATTTTTTTAACTTTTCAACAACCTTTTTTCTTTATTTTCTGATAATTATCATTGTCTCAATAGGTATATTTTCGTACATCCACTTAGCATCATTCTCTTCCAAAATGATGTTGTTTCTATTAGTTCTTGCACCAATTGTATTACCAATACAATTTTTAATCTGCCACCTATCATCTCTAATAACCCCTTGAAAACCAAACTGATTACTAATAGGTAGCCAATAATTTGCGCCTTCTTCATGGGTAACATCTTCATACGCTGGTGCCTTATCTAATATGTAATAAGTGCCTACAAGTGGCTCATACTTTTCTTCACCTATAGAGCAATTCATCTGTCTAATCATTTTGGTACCTTTATATATTTTTAATTCACTAGGCTTACCTATAATCACTTCCATCCATAAACGATCCTTATCAATGGTCGTACTTGTAAAGGCTACATATTTGATATCACTTTTCTCACCACTAGCAGCTTGTACTTGGAACTTCGCTTCATAAGCTGTATCTGGTGTTAATATCTTATTTAATATAAATGTGGCATGGTAATTATCACTGAGTTTACCTTCTATTATCTCTTCTCCTATTTGCAATATAGCCTTCACAATAGGTTTATCCGTTGTAAGTGTCATACGTGGATAAAGCCCAATCCATTTATCTTGGTCTTTGGGATAAGTATTTATAACCTCTGGCTTCTCATCTGTTTTTAATGTCACATACTGATTGACTTCTAAAAAACTACCACTTCTAGAAGGCATACCTTTTTTAAAAGTTACTTTATATATTGTATTGTTATCTAATGGCTCACAAGGTGTAAATATAAACCTTGTTGCATCGGTTATTTTTTTTCCTGTCTTATCTGTCCGTTCGGCTGGAGTGATAGCAAATGCTTTTTCACATTGTATATATCTTGAGATTTTATTTAAATTCATAGGTGTATTAAAAGCTACAATAAAACTATTATTACTAGCAATAAGTAGCTGCTCTGTAGGACTTAATATTTCAATTGGTGCTTTAAATTGTACCGGAATGTGTGCCGTCTTTGTAAACCATGAATATGTACTTGGCGCATGCTTAATATATACCGTTGCCTTTTGACCACGAATTTGATTATTTTCTTTTACTTTTAATACTAAGACCCGTTTGCTAAGCCATTCGTAGGTATAGTCAAATTTATTTTCTGTCTCAAATTCACTCTCTATATAAATATTTTTTTCAATGCCTTTCTGCTTCATTGGCAATAAGAAGTTAATGGTAATCTCTGCATACTGATTGTTTACTTCTACCCAATTTAAACACAAACTTTTGGTACACCATAAAAAAATCACTATACCAATTATGCCAATCGTTAAAATGCCCAAATGTTTTTTCTTCATTCTATCCCTCCATCCTTAGCTGATCCACCTTTCTTTACCTTGTCTATAAAATTTATATGCGAGCTGATAATTAAACATGCTAATTTAATGGAGGTAACTTAAAAATAAGTATGCAAAAAAGCGCGCTACAAAATAAGATTTTATAGCGCGCTTTTTTAATTTTAGACATAA
>USPX01000305.1 GCA_900556665.1 uncultured Eubacteriales bacterium | reverse complement strand
GTGCCATATCGATTACTTTCACCTTTTTATAAAATAGATTCTAAAGAAAACTTTAATAAGAGAATGAAAGAATTAACAGGTGCAGATGAAAATGCTTTTTATAAATTTATAGAGAAACAGGGAGAAAAGGCTATTTGTCTAAATGAAGCATGGCATAAATATTTAAATGATAATCAAGTTATTATTAGTGCTTGGATTGAGTATAGTTTAATTTACTTTTTACAGAAAAAGAATCCAAACGTACCAGCCATTCCGCTCAAAATTACACCACCGGATAAAAGGGATTTGGGAGATGCAACAAAGCTGTGGAAATACTTTGGTGTAAAAACAGGACTCGTAGATATTTATATCAATAGACCATTTAACGAAAAAAATATTAATGAATATGGTAGCTTAAGTATAGATCATTTTATTCCATGGAGCTTTGTATTACATGATGAAATATGGAATCTAGCACCAAGTTTTAAGAATATCAATAGTTCTAAAAGTAATGCGCTACCTAATCTTGAAATATATATGAAAGATTTTTGTAACTTACAATATCAATTATTTGATTTTATAAGAAGCGCAGAGCATGAAGGCAAGCAAAAGACAATGATGAATAAGTTATTAGAAGATTATGTACATATTATGCCTTCTAATTGGGATAGCACAAAAGCTTGGTATCAAGTAAGTCCAGATAAATTTATGGATTGTTTAAGTAATACAATTATGCCGCTATATCAAATTGCATATAATCAAGGCTATGATATATGGGAATGTAAAGATAGAATTATATATGATGATTTAATACATACTCAGAAAACAGAAGGTTATATAGCTGAAAAAGTAGAATCTATTTATATGAAAGGGTTTAAGAAATAAATGAACAACTATTATAACGAAAACGCCAAAGACTTTTTTGAAGGCACAGCTTATGTAGATATGACTGCAAACTACAAAGACTTTTTAGCTAACTTGCCTCAAGGTGGAAAAATATTAGATGCTGGCTGTGGCTCAGGAAGAGATAGCCTTAGCTTTAAGAAACTTGGTTATGAAGTAGTCGCAATGGATGGTTCGATTGAGATGTGTAAACTTGCTAGTGAATATATTGAACAAGATGTGGTGCATATGCAATTTCAAGAAATAGATTTTCCTTGTATGTTTGATGGCATTTGGGCGGCTTCTTCATTACTTCATGTACCAAGTAATGAAATTGAAATGGTACTCATTAAATTAAAAGCAAGTTTAAAAGAGAACGGTGTTTTTTATGCTTCATTCAAAAAAGGGGATTTTGAAGGAGAAAGAAATGGACGTTATTTCTTAGATCTGACAGAAGAAAAAGCAAGAGCTTTATTCACAAGAGTAGGCTTTAAAGTGGAGAAAATGTGGATAACAGGTGATGTACGTGTAGGGCGTGGGGATGAAATGTGGATAAATATACTAGTGAGAAAGTAAATTTAAGTGCCCTTTTACAAAGATAAACAAATAATTATACTACCCCTCTAACATCCTGCATATATATAACTTGAATAACCGTTAAGGGGGATATTATGAAAAAGATAGTCTTAGTTTTATTATTTATCTTACTAATGGCAACGCCTGTTTTTGCAAAGACGGAGCAGGTTAATATCGAGGGAAAGAAGATTACATTAGAGGTCAAAGAGAAAGATGGCAGGAAGTTGTATCCCTTACGAGATTTGTGTACGCAATTAGGTATGAACATAGAAGTTTTAGAGGATGATATGATTTATATTGAGCAGGATGGGAACGGTATTATATGTCAGCCTAATGTGAAAATAGTCCGAAATGCTACAGGGCCTTTTATTACTGATGTGGCACCAATAAGCATTAATAATACAACCTATGTGCCAATTAGAGTGATTAGCTATATGTTTGGCTATGATATTGATGTTTCAAGAGGTGTAACCCTAACGAAGAAAGCTAACTTTACACCACCTCAGGCAACGAAGGAAAGTTGTATACTGATGGAGGATATCGTTAGAGCTGATGAGATAGTTTTTGATTTAGTACAGGAAAGCTATTATGTAGAGGCAATATCATATATTTATGAATATGGTGGAATCGATGAATGTGATAAATACAAGCAGGAAATTAATCTTGCCAAGAAGCAGGCAGTGAAGCTAGGGGAAAAGATGAATACGCAATATGGCAAAGATGTATATAACGCTTCCATTGAACTGTTAAATAGTTTTTATGCTATCTTTGAAGATATGGAACAAATTGATTTAAGTGGATTAAATAAAAGTCTCCAAAGATGTAACAATGCACAAGAAAGGTATCATAAAGCTTGTGATAAATTAATGGATCAACTTAAGAAAGTAGCCGCTAAAATTAAATAATGATTTAGCATATGATATTTATACATATTAATATCATATAAAAAAGGGTGTCCCTATAGTGTAAGCGACAAAATGCTATAGGAACACCCTTTATCTATGCAAATATATAATGAAACTACAACACTGAAAATAATATTATGAACTCACCCCATTATATGGTAATATTATTATTAAAGAAGATTAAAGAAAAAATACCTCAGTCATTTTATAGATGTAATGATTGGGGTTTTTGTATATTAGTTTTTTAATAAACAATCAAAATAAAGGTGAAGATAAATGGCAAATCAAGTACTATTAGATGAATTTAAAGACTTAATTGAAGCGATTACTCTGGCAATTATGGAGGATATTAAATCAAGTAAACTGGCAGAGGATATGGTGGTTCAAACTGTTAATTTGCAAGTAGAGGCAGCAGCTAAAAAATATCAGGCCATTGCTAATGAAAGTATGGGGGATTTAGAAGCAGTTAAAAAAGCTGTTTTAGCTGAGATCGAAAGCAAAGTGGGGCAAGAAGTAAGAACAACCCTTGCAAATAGCTTTAAAGTACATATCAAAAGTTTAAGTGAAAAAATAGAAGAAACAAACTTAGCTCAGGAAAAACTCATGGAAAGCACCAATCATATTGTAGCCGGGCAAGAAGGGCAAAATGAAGTGCTAGAGAAAATATTACAAATACAGGGTGAACAAAGTCAGTTACAAACTGAGATGAGTCATCTAATGAAAAACCATCATAATGAACAACTTCGCTTAATAAAAGAA
>USPX01000304.1 GCA_900556665.1 uncultured Eubacteriales bacterium | reverse complement strand
AAGAAAAAACAGGCTAAACAAATCGCTATGGAAATGATAGAGAAGGTTAATTTAGAAGAACATATTTCAAAGAAACCCCATCTATTATCTGGTGGTCAACAGCAAAGAGTGGCTATTGCACGTACGTTGGCACTAAGTCCGGATGTTATTTTATTTGATGAACCTATGGCAGCTTTAGATGTAGGGAATCGTAGAAATCTGCAAAAGGAATTAAAGAAGTTACAAGAAAAGTTGGGGATTACTATGATTTATATTACCCATGACCAAGAAGAAGCCTTTATATTAGCTGATAGAATTATGGTTATGCAAGAAGGAAGAGTAGCTCAAATAGGTACGCCTTATGAAATTTATAGGAAGCCTAGCAATGAATATGTAAAGGGATTTGTAACAAATTATATTAATGATAAAGTACTTTCTTTAGAAGAAAGCGTAGGTAAGTTAGGATGAGAGAAAAGACATGTACTAACTTTATAAAATGGAGTGTTTTGTTATTTATAGGTTATATCCTAATCTATCCTTTGGCTAATATGATTTTACAAATACAGATAAAAGATATAGGTTTTGTATTTAGAGATCATGCTTTTAAACAAGCTATAATGAATTCTATTAAAGTAACCAGTGTTGCTAGTATTTTCTCTTTAGTATTAGGATACTTATTAGCCTATACGATTATGCAAACCAATATAAAATTAAAAGAACAATTTAAGTTGATTATTACATTACCTATGTTGTTACCGTCTATTTCACATGGATTAGGACTTATTAATCTTTTTGGTGAAAATGGACTTATAACTAAATACTTGAATATAAATATTGATTTATATGGTTTTAATGGAATTGTCATAGGGTCAGTGATATATACATTGCCTGTGGCTTTTTTAATGTTATTAGATGGTATGAGATATATAGATAGAAGCAAGTATGAAGTTGTAGAAGTGATGGGTATTCCTAAGAGATATCATACAGTGGTAGTTATGTGGCCTTATATGAAAAAGCCAATCTGTATAGCATTTTTTGCCATAGCAGCTATGATTTTTACAGACTATGGTATACCCCTTGCAATAGGTGGACGTTATACAACACTAGCGACTTATTTATATACAGAAGTTATAGGATTACTGGACTTTTCTAAAGGAGCAATTGTTGGGTGCATATTATTAATTCCATCCATTTTGAACTTTTTATTGGATGTAAGTGTTCAGGATATTAAAGCTTTAGAGGATCGAAGAGATGATGTTTTACCTAGTATGCACTCTATAAGTCAGTGGTTTTTTAAAGGGATTTGTATTTTGGTAAGCATATTTATTATAGCTATTATAATTTCCTTTAGTACCATGGCAGTAGCAAGTAAATATCCATATGATCTAACATGGTCTATAAAACATATGGATACTGTAGTGCAGAAACACGGCATAAAATATCTATTTAATTCAATTTGGATAAGTAGTATGGTAGCTATTCTAGGTAGTGTACTCACTTATGGGTTTGCTTATATTACAACGCGTTTTAAACAGGATTGGTTAGCGAAACTTATTCATATGATTGCAATGAGTTCGATTGCAATCCCTGGTATTGTATTAGGTCTGAGTTATATTATGAGTTTTAAAGGAACATTTATTTATAAAACCATTGCAATCCTTATACTTGTAAATATTGTGCACTTCCTTTCTTCGCCATATTTAATGGCATATAATGCAATGCAAAAGTTAAATAAGAATTATGAGGATATTGGAAAGAGCTTAAGGATTGGTAGACTGAGATTAATAAAAGATGTATTTATTCCAAATACTATAAACACTATTTTGGAGATGTTTGAGTACTTTTTCATTAATTCAATGACAACTATTTCAGCTGTAACTTTTTTATATGGTATTAAAAATATGCCTGTATCAATTATGGTTAATCAATTTATAGGTTCGTTAATGTTTGAAGAAGCAGCAATTATATCATTAATGATTTTAATAACTAATTTAGTAGTTAAGGTAGCTATAAAGTATATTAAGAGAAGGTATTAAAAGGGGACTAGTTATGTATTTAAATGAAAAGAAGATGATACTAGAATTATTGGACACCATGCTGGAAGCAACGACTTATATTCATGAAGTTGGATTGGAACAGGGCAATAATGTACTAGCAGATTGTGTAGAAGCTGTGCAAGCTATAGGTAGTTTATTGGATAAGGAAATCAATGTGCCAAGATGTACGACTCAATACGTTCAGTTAATAACGTATTTACAAAAGATAATTGAAGAGAAAAGTATAGGCAGTTGTATAAGAGAAATTCAAGAGACGATTCATTTGTTTAAAACAGAGGCACAGGAAGAGATTGACTATAAATTAAAAGTAGCATTTTTACCTTATAAAGCCTCTATGTGGACGGCTTTAGAAAGTATATGGAAAGCAGCAGTTAGAGATGAAAAATGTGAGCCCGTGGTTGTACCAATTCCATATTTTGAATTAGATCATAATGAAGAAAAGGCTATTCCTAAGTATGAAGGAGATAAGTATCCAGAGTATGTGCCTGTAGTAGATTACAATACATATAATATTGAAGCAGAGCAGCCAGATATTATTTTTATACATAATCCATATGATGATACAAACTTCATGACTTCAGTAGATCCAAGATACTATTCTAAAAGGTTAAAACAATGTACATCTATGTTAGTGTATGTACCATATTTTATGTTTGGACCTATTAAAATTACAACAGATGTACCAAATCATATGCGTTTAGCAGCTATTGCAAATGTAGATAAATTTATTGTACAGTCTGAAAAGGTTAAGGAACTTTATGAACGTTATAATGAGGACCAGAATAAGTTTATTGCCTTAGGTAGTCCAAAAACAGATGCAATTATAACTGGTATGCAAGATGAGATTAATATACCAGAAGAATGGAAAGAAAAGTTCAAGCATAAAAAAGTATTTTTATATAATACCCATATGAGTACGATTGCAAGAGTAAAATATGATGGCATTCTTAAGATAAAAAGAATCATACGTGAAGTGACACAAAGAGATGATTGTGCATTAATATGGCGCCCACATCCTTTATCTGAAATTATGATTAAGGATTATACACCAGAGTATTTAGAAGAATACTTAGCAATTA
>USPX01000303.1 GCA_900556665.1 uncultured Eubacteriales bacterium | reverse complement strand
ATGCAATAAAGTTAGAAAGTGGGAATTAAATAAAAAAGAAGTTTAAGCCTATTTGAAAAGTAGCACATGAAATAAGAAGTATTAATACTATTATAGTAGGGGAGAAATAAAATTTTAAGCTATGGAGAGATTAGAGATGGATGGGATGTTAAAGAGGCAAGATCAATTTTTATATGCTACAAAAGGGGAAGGAATATCTGTAGTGACTGTTACAAAGAGAGAAAAAGACATCCCTAATATTGTAGCTAATTATGAACGCCAATTTTTTGGTTTAAAAGAATTAGTGATTGTCTTAAATAATGATCGGATTAGTAAGAACGATATTGAAGGAAAATATGGAGAAAGAGCAGATATTAGAGTTTATCAATTACCTGAAATGATCAATCTAGGAGTATGTTTAAATTATGGTTATGAGCGGACCTACTATAAATATATTGCTAAGTTTGATGATGATGATTACTATAGTATGTATTATCTTCAAGAACTCTATGATGCCTTTAGGCGAACAGGTTGTGATATTGTGTGTAAATCAAAGATATTTTATTATCTGAAAGGTAGTCAAGAACTTATTGTAGTCCCTTCTTTATTAAAGCAGGGAACAGCTGTTAGAAATGGTGCAGGAGCAACCATTAGTATGACGAGAGATGCATTCAATCAAATACAATATAATAATTTAAATAAAGGTGTAGATTTAGATTTATTTACTAGAAATAAGAAAATTGGTTTATCTATATACAGCACAACAAGTTACAACTTTTTATGCATTAGAAAGGAAAATGTACGAGAGCATACATGGCAAATTTCAGGAGAGTCATTAGAAGCAAAGGCAGATAAGATATATGGTATTAGAAAGATGAGTTTAGAACATGCATGTAAAGAAATAACTAATTATTCTTATTAGAGAAAGTTATAATCATATGATAAGTATCATAGTATACAGTAGGGTTATAAATGGGAGTTTAATATGGTCAGTCTAAGCTTATGTATGATTATTAAAGATGAAGAAAAAGTATTAGCAAGATGTTTAGAGTGTGTTAAAAATATTGTAGATGAAATCATCATTGTCGATACAGGATCTAGTGATAGGAGTAAAGAAATTGCTAGATGCTATACAGATAAGATATATGATTTTGTATGGGAAGATGATTTTGCTAAGGCGAGGAATTTTTCTTTTTCTAAGGCAACTAAGATGTATGTAATGTGGTTAGATGCGGATGACGTTTTAGCATTAGAGGAGCAAGCAAAATTATTGAAATTAAAAGCTGCATTAGATACTACAACAGATGTTGTTTATATGCCTTATCATATGATGAGTAATGATAAGAAGACTATAGAAGCTACTTTTTGGAGAGAAAGAATCGTAAAGCGGGAAAAGAAGTTTAAATGGCATGAGCCAATACATGAGTATATTTCTTGTTCGGGAAATATTATAAAAGTAGATATTGCTATAGCACATATAAAAGAGCATAAATCAAATGATAGAAATTTAAATAAAGAAATCTCTATAGAGTATCCTTTATTTCAATCTCAAAAAGGATCATATTATATTGGTCAAACGCCCATATTAACAGGTACAGATTGTTATTCCATAGCTGCCTTAGTAAATCCAAGAGAATCAGATATGAACATTTATCTAAATGCTATAACAGTAACTAATATCTCTGAACAAAACCTATCTGCAGAAATTTACCTTAGAGCTACTCCTCCAATAAGTAGACCTAGCCCTTATGTTAGCTGTACTAATGTTACTATTGTTCCTCCTCCACAACCAAACGGAAGAATACAATTTAATGATATAATTACTCATCCACAATATGATGGTATATCAATATTCTCTAGAATTGCTCCTGCAAATTCTACAATAGTAATAGATGGAGGTCAAATAATTATACCTCCAAATTCTTGTATTCTTGTTTATCTTGGTGGATTTCTACCAGTTGAGTTTGGCAGTACTATTGTTGCTTTCGGCTGGTGGGAGGAGAGAATAAGTAGTTGTTGTAGTTCTAGTTATTGTTGTGATTAGTTTATTATTAGATTTAGCTATTGAAAATTCTTCAATAGCTTTTTCTTTTATTTTTATTATGGAAATAAAAAAATACTAGGTCTAAAGACCTAGTACTATCATTTATTTCAATAAAATTAATCTAGTATATTATCCATGAATATCTTTTAACTTTTCTCTATCCACTATACTCTCCTTACAACCATAAGCAGCCTTACTAAAAATTTTCTCTGCTTCTACCAAATCAAGACCTTTTATTGTCATATTCTTAGGATTAGCTTCTCCCAACCCATCTTTATAAAGACCATAGAGATAAGCTACTCCCTGTGGTAAAAATCCTAGAAGTCTTGCTCCCACACTATCAGCTGCAACAGGGTCTGTTGATGCTATTATAAGACCTGGTGTATCTACAGCCTGACCAAATATTGGTCCTGTTCCTATCATAGCCTTGTCTAAACTTATTATGGCCAAATCTATAGGTACTTTATTTGCCATACTTCTTATAAATCCATGTAAATCTTCATGTATTCCTGTTTTTTTCTTTGGAAATCCATGTACACTTGCAGGAGGATAACCCATGGCAATATTTTTTATACTGGCTGTAACTGTAGCTTCTTCATGATATTTTAGTTGAGTAAATGATATGATTACATCTGCTTCCTCTACTACTTTATTTATAGGTGTACTTCTAATTATTTGATGACCTAATTCAAGTTCAACAAATGGACCATAATTCATGTCTACGAACTCAACCTCTTCTTCTTTTATAACTTTATCATATCCTACACTTGTCATAACTTGAGTAGTTTCAACTCCACCAGAGCCTGTAGCTATGTAAATAGTAGAAGGTTCTTTTGTTTTTATATATTGTATAAGTTTTTGCAAGGTTTTAGGTCCAACTACTACACCTTCTTTTGCTTCTTTATCTTTTACCCAGTTTGGGGTGATTATTACTTTATCTCCTTTTTTTATAATTTCATCAATTGGTAGTAAATCTAAGGCTTTTTCTAATGATTTCCCCTCTGTTAGTGCCTTTGTTATTGCTACTATAGGTTCTTTTATTTTACGATTTTCTCTCATGCTTTCACCTCTTTATATAAAGTGTTTGCATTTATATT
>USPX01000302.1 GCA_900556665.1 uncultured Eubacteriales bacterium | reverse complement strand
TTCTTCGAAAGAGTTGATATCGACTTCCATAATGCGTTCAATTCTTTCTTTCAGCCCATCGATAACAACCATATCTCCGGGTGTATAATCTGTTTTTATAATATCTCCAAATGGCACATAATATGGATTGGCAAAGATCGTGTGCATATTACACCTGGCTATGGACTTTGGACAGCTGGCATAGGCTTTCAAAATGGTGCTGAACACCTTGGGGCTATGACCATTCCTATGGGACCTGGAAATACAGATAAACAAATTCAGTTTTTAATAGATTTACAATCTACTGTTTTAACAGCAACTTCTTCTTATGCCC
This sequence comes from uncultured Eubacteriales bacterium, assembly GCA_900556665.1. Next base: position 2,821 of record USPX01000302.1, on the reverse strand, counting down.
TACTTTTAGCTGAAGAAATTGCAAAACGTGGGATTAAAGATCAAATTAACCTTAAGAAAGCAGTTATCGGTTCTGAACGTTGGGGAAATAAAATGCGCCACCGCATCCAAGAAGAACTTGGCGTAGATATTTACGATATTTATGGTTTAACAGAAATTTATGGCCCTGGAATTTCTATTAGCTGTGACGCTCATGAAGGCTTACATTACTGGGATGATTATCTTTACTTTGAAATCATTGATCCATCTACCGGAAAGGTATTACCAGTAGGTGAATGGGGAGAATTAGTGATCACAACGCTTGCTAAAGAAGGGGCACCACTTATTCGTTACCGTACCCATGATATTACAAGGCTCTTACCTGGTGAATGTTCTTGTGGCTCTAAATTCCCACGCCATGATTTAATTATGGGTAGAACAGATGATATGACTAAAGTAAAAGGTGTGAACATCTTCCCAGGACAAATTGATGAAGTTTTAAAAGATATTGACGGGGCAAGTAGTGAATACCAAGTCATCATTGATCATGTAGATGGAAAAGATTAAATGATTTTACGTTTTGAAAAGGATCCTACTGCTATTAAAGAAAAAGTAGAGTTTGACCTTAAACAGCATTTTAAATCAAAGATTGGTATTACTATTCTTACTGAGGCTGTACCTTTAGGCGAACTGCCTCGTAGTGAAAAGAAATCACAACGTATCTTCGATTATCGTTATAATTAATAAATTATCACCCTATTATTTTCCATTTTCTCCTCCATATCCTAAAATCCTGAAATCACATCTCATAATAACATAATTATGTACTTGAGTATATATTTATTATATTGAAACTAAAAGGCATTAAACTCATCAGTTAATGCCTTTTACTCCTTATTTATAAAATACCTGCTTCGTGCATTGTCTCTTTTAAGCTCTCTGCACTATGCTTTAAGCTCTCTAACTCTGCTTCATTTAATGGCACCTCTAAAATTCTTTCGATACCATGTTGCCCAATAATACAAGGCACGCTAAGGGCTACCTCTTTAATGCCATATTCCCCTTCAAGAGTTGTTGAAACCGGTAAAACACTTAATTCATGTAATGTAATGGCTTTTATGAGTCTTGCAACTGTTTCAGCAATTCCAAAGTTGGTATATCCTTTCTTCATAATGATTTGAATGCCAGAATCTACTACTTCTTTTAATACTTCTTCTCGATTAAGATCTGGTCTTTCAAATTTCTTGCTGCACTGCGCTAGTGGAATCCCACCTATATTACAAGAACTCCATGTAGCCATTGAAGTCCGACCATGTTCTCCTAATATATAGCCATGGACATTTTTAGTATCTACTAAGAAATGTTCTCCAATAATGCGGCGCATTCTAGCAGTATCTAAGAGTGTCCCTGAGCCTATGATTTTATGACGTGGATAATGAAATTCATTTTGTGCAATAAATGTTACAATATCTACTGGATTGGAAACAAATATAATAATAGCTTCTTTTGTGTGCGCCGTAATCTGTGCCATCACACTCCTTGTAACCTCTGCATTAGTCTTTGTAAGCACACGCCTATCCATGGTATCACCAGGTTTAATACTAGGCCCTGCTGTCATTACAATAATTTGAGCATCCTTACAATCTTCATAAGTTCCTTTTCGAATAAGGACATTAGGCATATACGTAAAAGATGTGGTATGAAAAGCATCTAATGCTTCCCCTTCTGCTCTTTCTTCATTTTGATCAATCATAACAATTTCACCAACAAGCCCTGTATTTAAGATTGCAATCATAGTGGCTGAACCTACCATACCTGCACCTATAATACATACTTTATTTTTAATCATTGATGTCCTCCTTTAATGTTTCCACTGAAAAATAATAATCCCCACAATCATCACCCCTACACCTACTACTTTAGACCACATAAAGGGGGATTTTTCTGTTTGAAATAGACCAAAGAGTTCAATCAAATAAGCTGATAAAGTCTGTGAAATTAAAATAAGAATCACAGCATAAGCTGGTCCTAAACTACCTATGGCTATAATAACTGTGTAGGTAATACAAGCCCCTATCACACCACCTAATAAATATAATTTATTAACTTGCTTTAAGCCTGGTATATTTTCATCTCGTACAAATAGTAAAATCAAGATGCAAAATAAAAAACCTGTAAAATTTATAATGCCTGTTGTAAACCATATACCAGCTTTTTCGGTTACTCTTGTATTAAAAACACCTTGCACACTCATTAAGATTCCTGAAATAAGTGCCGTTATCACACTTCCAAACATACACTCTCATCCTCTCTTTATATTCACCTCCTTATTTTGTATATTTCTTATTTTTTTATACCTTATTCAAACTACTTTTACATTTAACATATCCCTGCCTTATTAAATAATCTACACCTTTTGACGTTATTTGAGTGTAAATACTGTAAGCCCATTATTTATCTGATAATTGTATCACATAAAAATACCCAAGTTATTACAACCTCTATTATAATAACTTGGGTATTTACCTCAAAAATCTTTATTCAAATTAAAGTAAAATCACACCATGTGCTTCACATTGTTCATGCATTGCATCTGGCCAAATAGAAGCTTGCACTTCTCCAATATGCACTTTGTGTAAGAAGTACATACAAATACGAGATTGACCAATTCCACCACCAATTGTATATGGTAATTCTTTGTTAAGGATTTTTTTGTGGAAGTCAAGTTCACTACGTTCCATGCATCCTGCTTTTGCAAGCTGCTCTCTAAGACTTTCTTCACTTACACGAATCCCCATTGAAGAAAGTTCAAAGGCACATTCTAAAATTGGGTGCCAGAAAAG
>USPX01000301.1 GCA_900556665.1 uncultured Eubacteriales bacterium | reverse complement strand
AGGTATATGAATTTATAGGTTATATGGATTTATAGGTTATATGGATTTATAGATTATATAAGTTTATAAATTATATGGGTTTATGATATATTAGTTTATGAAATATAAAATAACATAGAGCTATAATAGAAATGATTAAAAAATAGATACTATAAATTGCTACTATATGACAACACATCAATGCAAAGCGCTATATACAATAAGTTTATAGAACAGATTCTACCTCTAACAAGCATGTTAGAGGTTATTTTTTTGTCCTTATATAATTAACCTAATATTTATTGTAATGATAAGGAGCGTAAGATGAGAAAGTTAAGTAAAGTATTTTTAGCAATGGTAATGGTAGCAAGTTTAGTAGGATGTGGGAATACGGTAAATCAAGAAGTAGCTACAGTAACAGAGACAGCACAGACAACTAAAGAGGATCAAGAAGGCGTGTATCCTGTAACAATTACAAATTACAACTATGAAAAAGAACAAATCCCAGTAACTTTTGAAAAGGCACCAGAGAAAGTATTCTGTCTTTACCAAAATTCTATTGAGATTATGTTAGCATTAGGTCTTGAGGATCATATTGTAGCAGCAGCAGGGTTGGATCATCCTGTAAAACCAGAATATCGTGAGGCTTTTGAAAAAGTGAATTACCTTTCTGACTTTGAACCTTCTAAAGAAGCGGTATTAATGTTAGAGCCAGACTTTATTTTATCTTGGATGTCACCATTTAGTGAGAAAAAGTTAGGTGATGTAGATTTCTGGCATGAACGTGGTGTCAATACATATATGGCTGCTAACTCCAACTCTCTAGTAGAAAATCGTACATTAGAAAATGAGTATAAATATATTTTAGAAATCGGCCAAATCTTTAATGTAGAAGAACGTGCACAAGCTTTAGTAGATGAAATCAAAGGGCAGGTAGAAGCAGTGAACGCTAAAGCAGAAGGGAAAGCAGCAGAAGATGTGTTAATCATGGAATTTATGGATGATAGCATTTGGGTATATGGCCCAGATACATTAGGTGGCAATATGGTAACGGCGCTTGGTGGAAATGTAATGGATGTAGAAGGCGGTACAATTGGTCTTGAAGATTTGATTAGCATGAATCCAGATGCAATCTTTGTAGTGTATATGGATGAAACAGGTGAAAGCGAAGGGAAAAAAGAAGTGGATGAAGTGATGAATAATTCAGCCCTTGCAAGTCTTAAAGCTATTCAAAATGGTAGAGTATATGGGATGCCTTTAGGTGAAATGTACGCAGCAGGTATTCGTACACTTGATGGCGTAAATCGTTTTGCTAAGGGAATGTACCCGGAAATGCAATAGGAGTTTATGATGAATAGGAAATTAGGGTACATAGGAATCGTTATATTATTAATTGCCTGTCTTATTGGTTCTATCATAGTAGCTGTGACAATGGGAACAGTTTCTATCTCGGTGCAAGAAGTGTATGCCATTATGGGGCATAAACTTTTTGGGATAGGTGCAGCAGACTTATATGGCAAAGGGGCAAGACATGATGTAATCTGGCTTATTCGTTTACCACGATTATTATTAGCAGCGGCTGTAGGTTGTGGACTTGCTGTATGTGGTGTCATTATGCAGGCCATTGTGAAAAATCCATTGGCAGATCCCTATGTATTAGGGGTGTCATCGGGGGCTTCACTAGGCGCAACCTTTGCGATTATGCTGGGGGTAGGCAGTATGTTTGGAAATAGTGCCATTGGTGTATGTGCCTTTATAGGTGCCTTTGTTAGTAGCATACTTGTTATGCTTACAGCCAATATTGGAGGACGTGCCAATTCAGTGAAACTGTTACTTGCAGGAATGGCCTTAAGTGCCATTTGTTCGTCTTTCTCTAGCTTTATCATTTATATTGCCAATGATAGAGAAGGGATGCAAGATTTAACATTCTGGATGATGGGAAGTTTAGCTGGTGCTAAGTGGGAAACATTAGGGATGATTTATGGGGTGGTTATTTTAGGCTTTATATTTTTCTGGACACAATCACGTACATTAAATCTCATGTTATTAGGGGATGAAGTCTCTGTAACACTAGGAACAGATTTACATCGCTGGCGTCAAATTTATTTAGTGATTGTGGCATTAATCATTGGTTTCGTTGTATATGCAGCAGGAATGATTGGTTTTGTAGGTCTCATTGTACCTCATGTAGTGCGTATGATTTTTGGAACCAATCATCGTAAGATTATACCACTAGCAGCATTAATCGGTGCAATCTTTTTGATTTGGGCAGATGTCCTTTGTAGAATCATTATTCCAAATACAGAACTGCCAATTGGTATATTAACCTCTATGATTGGTGCGCCATGCTTTATTTATTTAATGGTGAGAAGAAAATACGGCTTTGGAGGTGCATAGATGAAAATAGAAGCAAAAGATATTAAAGTTCAATTTGACCAAAAGACGATTTTAAAAGGGATTCATATGACAGCCGAGAAAGGGAAGTTTATTGGGATTATTGGACCTAATGGCAGTGGCAAAAGTACATTACTTAAATGCATTTATCGAACACTTACGCCTCAGGAAGGGGCAGTTTATTTAAATGATAGGCCTCTTTATAAAATGCCTATCAAAGCATCAGCTCAACAGATAGCTGTAGTGGCACAGCATAATCAATATAGCTTCGAATTTACAGTAGAAGAGATTGTATTAATGGGACGTGCACCTCATAAACGCTTAATGGAACGTGATAATCCTAGAGATTATCAGTTAATGAGAGAAGCACTTGAGAAGGTAGGGATGTTAGATTTTGCAAAACGTCAGTTTATGAGTTTATCAGGTGGAGAGCAGCAACGGGTGATTTTAGCCCGCGCCTTAGCTCAGGAAACACCTTGTATCATATTAGATGAGCCAACGAATCATTTAGATATTAAATACCAACTGCAACTGATGGATATTGTAAAAGATTTAGGGGTGACAGTGATTGCCGCTATTCATGACTTAAATATTGCCGCCATGTATTGTGATGAAATCTATGGGATGAAAGATGGCCAAGTGGTAGCTTGTGGCATACCGGAGCAAGTTTTAACAGTGGACTTTATTAAAGCAGTGTATGATGTAGAAGCGAAGGTCATTTCACATGAAGGCATAATGCATATTTTATATCAACCAGGGTTTACAGGAGCCTGTTAAATACTA
>USPX01000300.1 GCA_900556665.1 uncultured Eubacteriales bacterium | reverse complement strand
TGAATGTGGTATGTAAACAATATCATCTAGCCCTTGAAGTAATTTTCCTATATTTACAGCATAATGTTTATAAATACCAAACCTTTTATCTGGCAAATTATATTTAGGAATATTGTAGTGATAATAAAGCCCTGCTTGTGCTCCCCAACAAATATGGAAAGTTGATGTCACATGGGTATTAGTCCACTCCATAATTTCCTTTAATTCATCCCAATAATTGACTTCCTCAAAAGGCATCTGTTCTGCTGGTGCCCCAGTTATAATCATACCATCATATTTTTTATGCTTAATTTTATCAAAGGTTGTATAAAAATTCTCTAAATACTCTCTTGATGTATGCTTACTTTCATGTGTACTTGGACTTAATAAAGTAAGGTCTATTTGAAGCGGCGTATTACTTAATAGTCTTATCAGTTGCACTTCTGTTTCTTGCTTCTTCGGCATTAAATTCATAATAACGATTTTGAGCTCACGAATATCTTGTGTAATCGCTCTTGCTTCGTCCATTACAAATATATTTTCTTTCTGTAATATTTCTATTGCTGGTAATGTATTAGGTACTCTAATTGGCAACTTTACTCTCTCCTCTTAAATAGTTTAGTAACTGCCTTTCCCATCTAGAATAATAACCTTTATTTCTTTTATAAAGTATGCTCTAAGCTTTCACTAAATTCTTTAAGCTTATGCATATCGCCTTCTTCCCATAATGTCCAAAACATTTCATAAAGCTCATTCATATCCTTCTTATTTTTCTTCTTATTTAAGAACTGAATGCTACTAAATATATCTCCAATTAGGTTAGATTCCTGTTGGAAGGATTCTTGACATTTTAAAACTTCCTCACGAATCTCAGCCATTTCTTGATCTAGTAAAAACGCTGCTTCAGCAGCTTTATTTAATCGCTCTTGAATTTCTTTAGGCATGTTTTGTTTATATTTGTATCTTAAAGAATGCTCAATAGTTGCCCAGAAATTCATGGCAAGCGTACGAATTTGAATTTCAGCAAAAATCCATTTTTCACCATGTCCTGTTTGTACAGGATATTTAATAATAATGTGATAACTACGATAACCACTACTTTTAGTATTTGTAATATAATCTCTTTCCTCTACAATAACTAAGTCTTTATGGTCTCTTGCTCTTATAATATCAATTACTTTATAAATATCTTCTACGAACTGACACATAATACGAATCCCAGCGATATCTTCAATTTTCTCTTCAATTTCATCATCTGGAATTTGTTTCTTTTTGGCCTTCTCTAATATGCTAGATATTTTCTTTACTCTACCTGTTACGAACTCTATAGGTGAATATTCATCTAAACTTATAAATTCACTTCTAATACTTTTAAATTTCACCTTGAGTTCTTCTACTGCCTGTGTATATGGTAATAAGATTTGTTTCCAATTCATTACTTCCACGATGACTTCACCTCCACTTAAAATCCCCTATTGCTTATTATATCCAATTCTCTATTTATTCTCAACTATAACCCATCCTTGTCTTAACTTTTTATGGATAAGCTTCATATTTTTATTTGTATTTTCATAGATTGTACTAGTGTTATTTTATTAGCCAAAGAAAGGAGATTATAATGAGTAAAAAATCATTAATTAAAGGAACCCTTGTTTTAACTATTGCCAGTCTCATTACTAGATTGTTAGGGTTTGGGTTTAGAATCTATCAGTCCAATGTTATGGGGGCTGAAGGTATGGGACTTTATCAACTTCTCTTCCCTATTTATATGCTCCTTTGGGCGGCATCCTCTGCAGGAATTGCTTTAGCAATCGCTAAAATGGTTGCAGGCGAAATAGCCAAAGGTGAACAAGGTAATGCCATACATATATTAAAGACCTCCTTACTTATTTCACTTCCTATTAGTTTGCTACTTTCCATCTTACTCTATGTTTTTGCACCATTTATCGCTACTTACTATATCCATGAGCCTGTCACAACACTCTCTCTTAAAATACTAGCTACCTGTATTCCTTTTATGAGTACGGCTTGTTGTATCCGTGGTTATTTTCAGGGTCTACAAGAAATGTCCATTACCGCCCTTGCTCAGATTGTAGAACAATGTGGTCGTATGCTTGCCATTTATTTTTGTGCTAGCTTTTTTGTTGCTAAAGGCATTGAATTTATATGTGCTTTAGGCGTTATTGGCATGTGTGCAGGTGAGGTATGCTCACTGATTCTATCTTATGGTGCCTTTTGTTTAAAAAAACGTAAAATCAAACTTACACCTACTACCATTAAGACTCGCTCTACTTTTAATACACTCCTTGCACTTTCTATTCCTATTACAGCTAACCGTTTCTTAACCTCTGCCCTACAATCACTTGAAAATATACTCATTCCTATAGGTCTTCAAAAGTTTGGACTTTCTTCTAGTAGTGCACTTAGTTTATATGGTGAATTTAGTGGTATGGCCTTACCACTTTTATTCTTCCCTTCTATGGTTACAGCTTCCTTATCAACTGCTTTAGTACCTGCCATTTCCGAAGCTGTTGCTATGAATAATAAACCTAGATTACAACGCACGCTTTCTATGTCTATTCAGTTTTCTTCCTTAATCGGCGTCGGCGCTACTGCTTTATTCTTAGCTTTTCCAAGAGAAATTGGGCTGGCTTGTTATAAACTTGAAGAAGTTGGTGCACTTCTTAAATTACTTGCCATCATCTGTCCATTTCTCTACTTACAAAGCATTTTAACGGGTGCTATGAATGGTTTAGGGCTCCAAAAGAAAACCTTTCAAACCAATATTATAGGCTCACTGCTTTGTATATTAGCGATTCAAGTACTTGTGCCACAAAAGGGCATTATCGGCTTCGTTATTGCTATGCTTATTCAATCTGGGATTATTAGCTGTTTACTACTTTGGCAAGTACTTAAAAATATTTCCCTTCCTATTAACTTAATGGGCTGGATTATACAACCTACTATTGCTGGGATTGCAAGTGCCTTAGGCGCTACATTTATTTATCGCACTTATATCGCACCATGTTTTTCACTAGTACTTGGTACAATCTTAGGTATTTTATTACTTGCTAGTTTTTATATTACCCTATTATTTACTTTAAAATGCATTACAATCAAAGACATTAAAAGCTTTATGGGTGCCTAACACTAAAAAAGATGGGGATGCCACAAAAT
>USPX01000299.1 GCA_900556665.1 uncultured Eubacteriales bacterium | reverse complement strand
ATTCTTTTATCTTCATTAGCAACCCACATTAGTATCTCCATTGAAAACAACTTACTTTATAATAAAATCAAAGAAACCGCCAATTTAGATGGTTTAACAGGTATATTTAACAAACGTTACTTCTTTGATACCCTTAACGCTTATAAGGATCTTGACTTACAAAACTATACCATTGCTATGATTGACATTGACCGTTTCAAGAAGGTTAATGATACCTATGGACATCTCTTTGGCGATACAGTTTTAAAGAAAGTTGCACAAATCATTGAGCGCAATATTCGCCCCATTGATATTGCCGCACGTTATGGAGGTGAAGAAATTATTATCTTCTTCAAAAACTTTACTAATGCTGCTGCTATTGAAAAACGTTTAGAAGCTATTCGCTGTGAAATCGAACAAACACGTATGATTGATGACGGAAACGTTACCTCTGTCACTGCTAGTTTAGGAGCTTATATCAAATATAATGAAGTACTTACCCTTAAAGAAGCAATCGCCCGTGCCGATGCGAATCTCTACATTAGTAAGGGCTTAGGACGTAATCGGGTCCATATAAATACCCCTGATTAATAAGGGAATATCCATCATTAACTTCATTGTAGTAAATTAAAAAGCGTTATGAAATTTTAACTTATTTCATAACGCTTTGCTTATTTATTATGCAAGTTGTAATGCAATTTCCATCATTTGTGTAAATGTGTTTTGTCTTTCTTCAGCTGTTGTTTCTTCACCTGTAATAAGGTTATCAGAAATTGTTACCATTGCTAAAGCATTTACACCAGCAGCTGCTGCTTCCATGTAAAGTGCTGCTGCTTCCATTTCTACTGCAAGAACACCCATTTTAGACCATCTTTCAGTAGTTGTTGTATCTGCATTGTAGAAGATATCAGAAGAAAGGATGTTACCTACACGGTAAGGCGCACCTACTTCTTTAGCTTTTTCTACTGCTTTTTCTAAAAGTTCATAACTAGCTGTTGGTGCAAATGTTCCTGGTAAATTGTATTGTACAGCATAATTAGAGTTTGTACATGCTCCCATGCCGAATACAATGTGACGAAGTGGAAGATCTGCGCTCATGCTTCCTGCTGAACCAATACGAATAAGGTTTTTGCATCCATATACATGAATTAATTCGTGTGCATAAATACCAATTGATGGCATACCCATTCCTGTTCCTTGAACAGAAATTCTTTTACCTTTGTATGTTCCTGTGTAACCAAACATATTTCTTACTGTGTTGTATTGTACAACGTCTTCTAAGAAATTATCTGCAATAAATTTCGCTCTTAATGGGTCTCCTGGTAATAAGACTGTTTCAGCGATATCACCTGGTTTAGCTGCATTATGTGGTGTTGACATAGTTGTTCCTCCTAGAATCTAATGTTTCAAAGCTTCTATGTATATATCATGTCCTTTTTTTCTATAGTTATGAAATGAACAGAATGCTTTTTTTAATTATACCATATCTTGCTAAGATTTAAACATATTTTTCAACTTAGTGTTTCTTTTCCATTTAAGATACGGGCATTACAAATTTTACAGACTTTTATTTTAGTAGTGCCGCTTTTAACTTCCCATCCTAATTTCACCCTAGGTCTATGACATACTGGGCAAGTGCCTCTGCCGTACCCATCTCTTTTTAAAGCTTTACCTCTCTTATTTTTTGCCATAACTCTTACCCCTCCATAATAAGAACTACTTTATATTAAATATATTATTCATATGATTTGTTTATGCGCTAACCCCCCAAATAAATAAGGGGATGTCGCAAAATTACTATTAATCTTGCGACATTCTCTTAGCCATTTACATACAAGTATATTGATACTATAGTTACATCAACATCTATACTTACTATCAAGATCATTACATTAACTTTTTCTTTGACGCCCTCCTAAGGTGCCAAAATGCCAGCTGAGGTAGTGGTGGGTGAGAGGATACCTGTGAAGTAATTTCCTGAGAGGCTTAGTGAATAGAATTAAAGCGCTCTTAGGGCAACTGTTTGAACGAACGGAGTGAGTGAGTTTTGACCGTTCTTTAATTCTATTTGCTTAGCCTCTCATAAATTACGGAAGGAGTATACTCTAATCCACCACTACCTCAGCGGACCTATTTTGCGTACACCTTCTTTTATTTAAAACTTGCAGCATCAACTAATACATAGGCACTTTGTGCTGGTAAGATAACTTTATTACCTTTTATTTCATCTAGCTTTTGAACCCCTGCCTTTTCTTTATTTACCACAATAACCCATCCTTTATGTGGTAACCTTAATTCTACAGCTTTTTTATTTGCATTAAAGGCAACAATGATTTGGCCCCATGAATCAGCTACCTCTTTCCCACATTCTAGGCTATAGGCTACTACATTTTCTTTGCTTATCTCCATAAACTTCAAATACCTTTGAATTTGCTCTGTATGTTCTAGTCTAAATGCTTTATGTTCACTTCTTAACTGAATTAAGCCTCTATAATAATTGTATAAATCAATATTCTCAGCTTTTCTTTCCCAACCAATATCATTGACCTTGTCACTTGCATTATAGCTATTTTCATTAAGAGTACCATCTTCATTTACCTTAGTTCTTGCAAATTCTTCCCCTGATAACATAAATGGAATACCTTGTGAGGTATAAACTATGGCTGCAGCAATTTTATTCATTGCTAAAAGTTCTTCTTTACTTGCATTTGGCATAGTTGTTTGTAATTTATCCCATAATGTAAAGTTATCATGACAAGATGCATAATTAATCGTTTGATAAGGCTCTGTTGCCCATGGTAAAGAATCATTTTTAACCTTTGAATAGTCTATTTGGTCATTTGGCGTTGCTGCTACAATGCTAAATTTAACAGTCTCTTCAAAGCCTTTTTTACCTTGAATAAATCCAGGTGCCTCATCTGTGAAAACATGCCCTCTTAGGCCATCACGCATATCATCACTAAAAGCTGCTATTTGCTTATTTCCAAACGCCCTTGCAACAGATGCTTTAAGGGATTGCTGATCTTCACTTAAGGCACTCATGCCACCTGTCCAGCCTTCTCCTAATACAACAATAGAAGGGTTGATTTGATCTAATGCTTGCCTTACATCTAATATAGTTTTTTGATCATGCACACCCATTAAATCAAATCTAAAGCCATCTATATGATAGTCTTTTGCCCAATAAACTACAGAATCTA
>USPX01000298.1 GCA_900556665.1 uncultured Eubacteriales bacterium | reverse complement strand
AAATAGCTGCATCCCCATGCGGATTAAGTTTCATTGTTTGCCCTACAATATTGGCTGATTTTGTTCTAACACCTTTTATTAAATTCATTTTATACATTGTATAAAGTAGTTTACGGTGTGATGGCTTAAATCCATCAATTTCTGGTAATGCCCTAGAGACAATAACGCTCATTGCATAGGGCATATAGTTGTTTTCAAGTGTATCTGTAATTCTTTGTTTTAAAACATGTTTGTTCATCGTCCCCCGTCCTTTCTTTTGTCATAAGGCAAATATTCCTAACGCACACATCTTCGCCTTTTCTTAACTCATGTCTGCTAAATCTAAATAACGATGTCCTTCATCTGCAATAAATTGTTTACGCCCTTTTAAGTCATCTCCTAAAAGTACATCAAACATAAATTGTGTTGCTTCTACATCTGTTGGTAGCACTTGAATGAGTCTACGACTTTCTGGGTTCATAGTTGTCTCCCACATCATATCTGGGTCATTTTCACCAAGCCCTTTTGAACGTTGAATCGTATACTTTGTTTTAATCTTATCTAAAATCTCTGCTTTTTCATTTTCTGTAAAGGCAAAGAATGTTGATTTTTTGTATTAATTTCATAAAGTGGTGTCTCTGCAATAAATACTTTACCTTCTTTAATCAGTGTTGGCACTAAAGTATAAAGCATTGTTAAAATTAGTGTACGGATTTGATAACCATCTACATCGGCATCTGTACAGATAATAATTTTATCCCATCTTAAGTTATCCATATTAAAAGTATTTAAATCCTTATTATGTTTTGAAGTAATTTCAATCCCACAACCTAATACTTTTAGTAAATCCACAATAACATCACTTTTAAAGATTTTATCATAATCTGCTTTTAAACAGTTTAAGATTTTACCACGAACTGGCATAATCCCTTGGAATTCTGCATTACGCCCAAGTTTACAAGAACCAAGTGCTGAATCCCCTTCCACGATATAAAGTTCGCGTTTTGTAACATCTTTGCTACGACAATCTACAAACTTTTTAATACGGTTGGCGATATCAATGTTTCCGCTTAATTGTTTACGTACGTTAATACGTGTACGTTCTGCTTTTTCACGGCTACGTTTATTGACAAGTACTTGTTTTGCAATCTTATTCGCCTCTGCTTTATTCTCTGTGAAATAAATAAAGAGATATTCTTTTAAATAATCTTGAATAGCTTCTTGAATAAACTTATTTGTAATGGCTTTTTTAGTTTGGTTTTCATAACTTGTAATCGTTGAGAATGAGTTAACAATTAAAATTAAACTATCTTGAATATCTACAAAAGTAATTTTCTTCTCATCCTTGTTATAAATCCCTTCATTTTTAAGATATTGATCAATAGCATAAACAAAGGCATTTTTCACCGCTTTATCTGGTGAACCACCATACTCTAAGTAACTTGAGTTGTGATAGTACTCTAAGCAGTTTGTTTCATTGCAAAATGCAAAAGCTACTTGGAACTTTAATTTATATTCAGGACGGTCTGCAGTATCACGTCCTCTTGTTTCTTGTTCTAAATAAGCTACGTCTGTAAATGCTTTTTCGCCTGCTAATTCTTTAGCATACCCTATAATCCCATCTTCATATAAGTAAACCGTCTTTTTGTCCTCTATTTCATCTTTAAAAACAAATTCAATATTTTTATTAACAACGGCTTGTCTTTTTAAAACATCATGAAAATAAGCCGAACTAATTTGTACATCTGTAAATACCTCTTTATCTGGCATCCAGTGAATTTTACTTCCTGTACGTTTGTAATCGGCTTTCGTTTTTCTAAGACCACCTATATTTTCACCTTTTTCAAAATGAAGTTCATAGATATATCCATCTCTTTTTACTTCTACATCCATATATTCTGAACTATATTGTGTCGCACAACTACCAAGTCCATTAAGACCTAAACTAAATTCATAGTTGTCGCCGTCATTATTATTATATTTTCCTCCTGCATAAAGCTCGCAAAATACTAACTCCCAGTTATAACGTTGTTCAACCTCGTTATAATCTACTGGAATCCCCCTCCCAAAGTCTTCAATGGTAATGGAGTGGTCTTTATGCAAAGTGACATTAATCGTATGTCCATAGCCTTCTTTTGCCTCATCGATAGAGTTGGCTAAAATTTCAAACACTGCATGTTGACAGCCTTCAATACTATCTGAGCCAAATATAACGCTAGGACGCAGTCTGACACGATCTGCACCTTTTAAGGCAGATATACTTTGATTATCATATACTTTTTCTTTCATCTCTCATCACCTATATATTTAGTCTCATCTACTTACTCTAAATTAAAAGCTATCCCATTGTCAAGTTTTAAATAATCACCTAAATATTTTTAGGGCTCCCTTCTCTTTCCTATTGCTGCTTATCTCTTACAGCTACCATGGATAATACTTTAGGTTCTTTGTACCCCTTATAAAATGTCTCAACAGTCGCTTCTTTAATGGTCACCTTACGTTCTGCTGTAAGATTCATTAAGGACTCTAACCCTTCTGTCACAGTCCCAAATGCTGTATATCGTCCTTCTAATTCTGGTGCATCTCTTAATAGCACGAAAAATTGTGAGCCTTCTGTGTTAAACTTCTTCCCACGTGCCATACATACTGTACCTTGCACACAAGGCAGGTTATTAGGATAGCCATTGGCTTTACATTCACTTTTGATAAAATAGCCTGGATAACCTGTTCCATTACCTATTGTGTCTCCTGTCTGCACTAAATAGTTTGGTAAAATTTTACTAAACCCTAATTCTCTATAAAATCCACAGTTCACTAAATCTATAAAATTGCAAACCGTATTAGGTGCCTGATCCGGTCTAAGCTGTATTTTAAAAGATGTTTTATTGGACAATATCACCTTTACAACAGGGCACTGCCCTTCATCTATTACTGAACTTTGATTAAACCTTATATAATAGTAACCACCTATACCCACCAAACATATCACAAGTAAGATGTTTATTAGTTTTTTCATCTGATTCACCTCTATTTTTTAGAGTATAGTCAGTCCTTATTTATTTTATACATTTTGTTTAATTATACTGTCATCAATCCCCGTATATTTTGATACAACTTTGAATTTTTGTTTAGTATTTGTAAATATAATTTCTTATATACAAAAAAGAGCTTCCTTTTTTAAGGAAGCCCTTTCTTCATTAATA
>USPX01000297.1 GCA_900556665.1 uncultured Eubacteriales bacterium | reverse complement strand
CTGCCTTCTAAATAATGTTTAATAAAGTTTCCCAGAAGTATCTCGTTCCTCGCAGCTAACACTTTACCTTTTGAACTAGTCTTAGTAATTGGATTATATTCTATCACTTCATTGTTTTCATAGCTTACTTGATACCCCTTAAGATGCTCAGGGCTTTCAATGGTCATAGTATATGCTCCATCTACTTGGGCTTTTTGCTTCATTTTTATTACATTGGGTTGCGTGTCTTTCAAAAATGTAACCGTAGCATTTACTTCGTAGCACTTTATATTGCTAAGTGCTGCCTTTACATCGCCTGATGCGCAGCTACTCCCTTTTTGACAGCCATAAAACACAACAGATAAAAGTAATAAAAACACAAACAAAACAATCCTTTGTTCTCTCACTTTCCTTCCCCCTATTATTTAATAAGTGTTGGAAGTAAGTCACTCCTACCTATAATACCTACAAGTTGATTTTTTTCATTAATAACAGGTATACGATTAATTCTTCGATTAACCATAATTGATGCTATTTCACCGATAGTTGCATCCACATGGACTGCGTAAACTGGTGATGACATTATATCACTTGCAGTAAGGTAATTCAAATGTCTATACTTATGTTTATGTTGTATTTCCCCATCTATAAATAATATACTCACGATAAACTCTAGATATGATGAAATATTTAATCCTTTTTCCTTAGTAATTAAGTCTTTTTCAGTTACAATTCCTACCAATTGCCCATTATGATCTACAACTGGTACACCACTTACATGATTTTGTAGTAATATGCTTACGATATCCTTTACACGTTCTTCTGCAGTTACTGCAATTACATTCTTTTTCATGATATCTCTAGCACGCATTTTTTCACCTCCTAGGTGACTCATACTTAACCATTTATCTCATATAGACTATACTTGTTTCTCAGATTAAATTCTTCAATGACTAAATCTATGCCCTTTATATATATATCGCTAGGAAGCATACTATATTCATTTTTCTTCTGTCTTAATAAATCTCCAGCTCTTGATTGTATATAAACACCTAATTTAGCAGCATCTATTGGTGCTATGTTTTGTGCCCACAATCCTAATATAATTCCTGTTAAGACGTCACCACTCCCCCCTTTTGCCATACCATTATTCCCGTTCCTACTTATATATATGTCACCATCCTTATCTGCAATTACTGTTCTTTCTGTTTTGAGCACCAAAATAACCTTATTTTTTTGTGCAAATTCACTAGCAACTTCTAAAGGATGTTCTAAAATTTCTTCAATAGTGCTTCCTGTAAGCCTAGCCATTTCTCCAGGATGTGGTGTTAAAATCGTAGGTGCTTTTCTCACTTTTATAATTTCTAACATGTCCTTTAAATAATACAGTCCATCTGCATCTATCACACAAGGTTTATCACTTTTTAAAACTGCCTCTACTGCTTTTTTAGCCGCTTCACTTCTGCCAATTCCTGGGCCGATCGCAATTTTATTATAGTTTGGTATGAGTGCTTCAATCTCTGATATTGCCTCTTTTGCAATATGACCTTCTTCTGATTTTAATGGAATTGTCATTACTTCTGTTAGTTTAACTTCCATAATATCATGAATCACTTCTGGTACTGCTGCAGTTACAAGCCCACTTCCACTACTAATAGCAGCCTGACTTGCTAAAGTCACTGCACCTGACATGCCACTTTGCCCACCTATAATAATTATGCGCCCATAGCTTCCTTTATTGCTTCTTGTAAAACGTTTTGGCAATATTTCTTTCATTTCTTCTTTTTCTAGTGAAAACTGCTTAGTTTCTGTCTCACCTATCAATTCGTCCGGTATGCCAATTGGCACAACTTTTAATTGTCCAACATAGTCTATTGCTGGATATAATACAAGCCCCCTTTTAAGGGCAGCAAAAGTAATGGTACAATCTGCCTTTACTGCTACCCCTTGGACCTTACCTGTTAACCCATCTATTCCTGAAGGAATATCGACACAAATTTTAACGGCTTCCATTTCATTAATGGTGGATATAATTTCTGCAAATAGCCCTTCTACATTTCTTGATAAGCCTGTTCCAAAAATTGCATCTACTATAATATCTGCACGTTTAAGATATTCTCTGGCCATTTCCAGCTCTTCATCACTAATATGCACTAGTGCAATATTCATGTTTTTTGCTATCTCATAATAGGTTCTGCCATCAGCTGAGAGCTTTTCTTCCTGAGCTAACATAAGCACAGTTACTTTACGTTTTGACCATACTGTAAGTTGCCTTGCAAGAGATAGTCCATCTCCCCCATTATTACCAGGCCCACATACTATAATGACTTCTTTTAGGCTCTCATCTAAAACTTCTATTTCTTTAAATACTTGATAAGAAGCTTGTTCCATAAGTAAAAGGCTAGGTATTTTATACCTAGCCACAGCTAATTCATCTATTTTTCGCATTTGCATAGGTGTCATTAATTTCATATGTTTTCTCCTCCTTCTGCTAGGGCATATGCCACTGCATAGGTTTGACAATGTGAAATACTAACCAAAATTGTCTTTACACCTAGTTGCTGCCCTAATTCTTTGGCACACCCTAATAGACAAACTTGGGGTTTTCCCAGTTTGTCCGGTGTAATTTCAATATCACTTGGTGCAAAGCTTCTAAAACCTGTTCCAAGTGCCTTACTTACAGCTTCTTTAGCTGCAAAAATACCTGCTATTGTTTCTGCGCGATTGTTTTTTGTTTCAAAATATGCTCTTTCCTTTTCTGTAAAAATCTTATTTAAAAAAGATGGTGTTTTTATTACAGCTTTTTCTATACGATGAATCTCTATAATATCTGTGCCTATTCCTAATATCATTTTGTATCCCCTAAGGTTTTATCAATAATTTCGATTTGTTGCTGTCCTACAATATTGTGAAGATAGTTATAAATATCTTTTAAAAACTTTTCACTTTGTTTCTTTTCATTAGTTTTTTGAAGCATTTCTTCGCGAAGTGCTGCTATTTCTGCTTCTAATTTTAGCTCCTTTAAGCGATGCAGTTCAATATACTCATAGCCTACTGCCACCATTTCTTCAACAAGTGCATTATTCGTAGATATCACAGCTTCATCTACTTCTTCTAAACGTTTTTCAATCTCTTCTAAGCGATTGTTTACTTCTAAAGTACTTTGATGTAGTTTATTAAGCTCTTCTATTTTCTTTGTACTATTTTCATCTTGAACC
>USPX01000296.1 GCA_900556665.1 uncultured Eubacteriales bacterium | reverse complement strand
TTTGTAATGGCCCACGCCCAAAGTAAGGATGCATGGATTACTGTACAGGGGCATATGAATAGTATAGCTGTAGCAATTATGACTGGCGTAAGTGCGATTATTCTAGCCCAAGGCGTTGTACCTAATTTAGAAACCATTGAGAAAGCTAATGAAGAAAAGATTCCTGTTTTCACATCTGATAAAAGTAGTTTTGAATTAGCTCATGAACTAGGAAAATTATTAGAGTAGGTGAGGCATGAAGGTATATTATGATTTGCATATCCATACAGCGGCATCTCCTTGTGGTGATGAACTCATGTCACCACATAATATTGTCAATATGGCAAAGTTACAAGGATTAGATGTCATTGCAATCACAGATCATCAAACAAGTTGTAATGTACAGGCGGTTAAAGAAGTAGGCGAGCAAAATGGGCTATTAGTGATTCCAGGACTTGAGATAGAATGCGCAGAAGAATTTCATTTAATTGCATTATTACCTACTTGTAAGGCAGCAAAAACTATAGAAGAAACGGTTCAAAAAGGTATGCTAAAAATAAAAAATAAGCCCAAAGTCTTTGGCCAGCAAATGCATTTTAATGCCCAAAGTGAAGTGATTGATGAAATAGAAGATTTTTTATTAGTAGCAACCTGTATGACGGCCCACGAAATTGCAGAAAAGGTAAGAGCATTAAATGGGATAATTTATCCGGCACATATTGATAGAAACAGTTATAGCATTATAAGTCAATTAGGTGTTTTACCAGAAAAGCCGTCATTTACAGCCTTAGAAATCTCTAAAGAAGCTCATTTAGAAGTCTATATGAAAAAGTATAAGGGGTATCATATTATACAATCTTCTGATGCCCATTACTTACAAAACATTAGTGAAAGGCAGCAGTTTATAGAATTACCAGAGATAAGTATAAATGCATTATTTAATTGGTTTAAGTATTAGGTTGTTCAAAAATAAAATCATAAAGTAAAGTTATAGAAATAAGGAGGATGACCTATGGGATGTGAAGGTTGTACCAATCAATTAACAGAAAGCTTATACAAGAAATTAGAAGAATTTATCGATGATTTACCACAAAAAGAAGGGGCACTTATTGCTGTACTTCATAAGGCACAAAGTATATTTGGCTATTTACCTCCTGAGGTACAACAATTTGTGGCCAAAAAGTTAAATGTACCTGTGGCACAAGTATATGGTGTTGTAAGCTTCTACTCCTTTTTTACAATGACACCTAAAGGAAAAAATCCTATTTCTGTGTGCTTAGGTACAGCTTGTTATGTAAGAGGTTCTGATAAGGTACTTCAAGCCTTTAAGGAAGAGCTAGGGATAGAAATTGGTGAAACCACAAAAGATGGGTTGTTTTCATTAGATGCCTTAAGATGCGTAGGTGCCTGTGGACTTGCACCAGTTGTTATGATTGGTGATAAAGTATATGGCAAAATTACGTCTAAAGAGCAAGTTAAAAGTATTTTAAATGAATACCGCTAATTAAAGGGGGAAATGGTTATGCCAAAAATCATGTCTTTAGATGAACTTAAAAATTTACGTGATAAAGTAAAAAGTCAAGTGGATCTGCGTGAAAAAGGGGAAAAGGTAGAACAAATGGCAGTCATTAGAGTGGCTATGGCAACTTGTGGTATTGCAGCTGGTGCAAGAGAAGTAATGAATTTCTTAGCAGAAGAAGTGGCAAAACGTCATTTAAATAATGTAGTCATTACACAAGGAGGATGTATGGGCTATTGCTATGCAGAGCCTACTGTAGAAGTTAAATTACCAGGGCAAGAAAGCATTGTTTATGGCCATGTTACCAAAGAACGTGCTTTAGAAATATTAGAAAAACATGTTTTAGGTGGGGAAATGATAGAGGGAATCATTCCTACAGGACACAAATCCCTAGATGAATAATAAGGAGGGGGCAAAATGTCTAAGTATACAATGCATATTTTAGTATGTGGTGGTACGGGTTGCATGTCTTCACATTCTATGGAAATTGTAGAAAATCTAAAGAAGTACATAGCCGAGGCAGGAATGCAGGATATGGTACAGGTACTTAGAACAGGATGTTTTGGTTTTTGCGAAAAAGGGCCTGTTGTTAAAATCTTACCGGATAATACTTTCTATGTACAAGTAAAACCAGAAGATGCAGAAGAAATTGTAAAAGAACACATTGTGAAAGGACGTAAGGTTGCAAGATTATTATATACAGATCCAACTAACCAAAGGCACATTTCTGATTCTAAGCATATGGAATTCTATAAGAAACAGATGCGTGTAGCACTTAGAAATTGTGGATTTATTGATCCGACTAATATTGAAGAATATATTGCCAGAGATGGTTATGCCGCACTTGCAAAAGTTCTAACAATGAATCAAGAGGATGTCATTAATGAAGTGAAAAAATCAGGTCTAAGAGGGCGTGGTGGTGGTGGTTTCCCTACTGGCTTAAAATGGGAATTTGCTTATAAAAATAAATCGGATCAAAAATACGTTGTATGTAATGCAGATGAAGGAGACCCAGGTGCTTTCATGGATCGTTCCATCTTGGAAGGAGACCCAAACTCAGTTGTAGAAGCTATGGCTATTTGTGGTTATGCTATAGGGGCACAAAAAGGGCTTGTTTATATTAGAGCTGAATATCCACTAGCCATTAAACGTTTGGAAGCAGCAATTAACTCTGCTAGAGAATATGGACTTTTAGGGGATAATATTTTAGGCACATCATTTAGCTTTGATATTGAAATACGTTTTGGTGCAGGTGCTTTTGTATGTGGGGAAGAGACTGCTTTGATTCATTCTATGGAAGGGAAAAGAGGAGAACCAACAACGAAACCACCATTCCCAGCAGCAAGTGGTTACTGGGGTAAGCCAACAAATGTTAATAATGTAGAAACCTTTGCCAATATCCCAGTGATCTTTTTAAAGGGTGCAGATTGGTTTAATAAGATTGGAACAGAGAAATCTAAGGGCACAAAAGTATTTGCTTTAGCTGGAAAGATTAATAATGTAGGGCTTATTGAGGTGCCTATGGGCATTACCCTAAGAGAAGTTATTTATGATATAGGTGGCGGGATTAAAGATGGTAAAAAGTTTAAGGCAGTTCAAACTGGAGGTCCATCAGGTGGTTGTTTGACAGAAAAAGACCTAGATACACCTATTGATTTTGATAACCTGATTGCGAAAGGTTCTATGATGGGGTCTGGTGGTAT
>USPX01000295.1 GCA_900556665.1 uncultured Eubacteriales bacterium | reverse complement strand
AAAAGGCCAAGGAAAATGATGTTCCAATAATAGAAAATAAACCTTTAGCAAGAATGATTTATAAAGAGGTAGAATTGGACAGAGAAATACCACAGGAAATGTATCAAGCTGTAGCTGAAATTCTTGTGGCTATATATAAAATGAAAAAATAAGATAATTAAAAGGATTGATGAAATTGGCTATCGATAGAAAGTTTAATTTAAAAGAAAATCTTGATGTGTTGGTGGCTTTTGGGGTAATTGGTATTGTACTTATGATAATAATACCATTACCATCAATAGCTTTAGATATTTTACTGGCACTCAACATAACTTTATCAATTATTGTAATAATGATTACTATGTTTACCACAAGCGTACTACAATTATCAGTTTTCCCAACATTACTATTGGTAGTTACCTTATTTAGATTGGGGCTTAATATTTCTTCTACAAGACTTATATTAAGTAAAGGTGATGCAGGAAGTATAATTACTGCCTTTGGTGATTTCGTAGTTGGTGGAAATTATGTTGTTGGAGTTATTATATTCTTAATAATTATGATAATACAGTTTCTTGTTATAACTAATGGGTCTACTAGAGTTGCAGAAGTTTCTGCAAGATTTACACTAGATGCCATGCCAGGAAAACAAATGAGTATTGATGCTGATTTAAATTCAGGATTAATAGATGAAGCAACGGCTAAAAAAAGAAGAGCTGATTTGCAGTCTGAAGCAGATTTTTATGGAACCATGGACGGGGCATCTAAGTTTGTTAAAGGTGATGCTGTAGCAGGTATAATAATTACTGTAATAAATGTTTTAGGTGGAATTATAATTGGTATTACTCAAATGGGTATGTCAGCTGGAGAGGCAGCTAGTCGCTTTGTTATTTTAACAATAGGTGATGGGCTTGTAAGTCAGGTTCCAGCATTACTTATTTCTACTGCTGCTGGTATTCTTGTAACTAGATCAAATTCAAAAAATAATTTCGGTAAAACTTTAACTACTCAGTTATCAGCTTTCCCAGTGGCTCTTGGAATTGCAGCAACAATAATGTTTGCTTTTGCAATAATACCATCAATGCCAACAGTGCCATTTGCATTGGCAGGGGCATCTATGGGTGGATTATCATTTATGCTTATAAAGGAAGAGGAAAAGAAACAAGAAGTTGCCATGGTTCAAGAAGTTGAAGAGCAAGAAGAGCAAATAAGAAAAGAACCAGAAAATGTTATGAATTTAATTTCTGTAGAACCTATGGAAGTTGAAATTGGATATGGTCTTATACCTTTAGCTGATGAAAGAAATGGTGGAGATTTATTACAAAGAATAGCTTCAGTTAGAAGACAGTGTGCCATTGAAATGGGTATAATTGTACAGCCTATTAGAATAAGGGATAATTTACAGCTTAAAAATAATGAGTACATATTAAAAATTAGGGGAACAGTGATAGTTTCCTCTGAATTGATGCCAAACATGCTTCTTTGTATGGATCCATCAGGAGAAAGTGGCACTATGCCAGGAATTAAAACTATTGAACCAACATTTGGTCTGCCAGCTGTATGGATAAATGCAGATCAAAAAGAAGAAGCTGAAATAAGAGGATTTACAGTAGTAGATCCAATAACAGTAATGGTTACTCACTTAACTGAAACTATAAAATCTCATGCACATGAATTATTAGGACGTCAAGAAGTTAAGATGATAGTTGATAATATGAAGGAGAAGTATAGCACAGTTGTAGAGGAACTTATACCTGATTTAATGACCATCGGTGAAGTACAAAAAGTATTACAAAATTTATTAAGAGAAAAGGTACCAGTAAAGGATACTGTAACAATTTTTGAATCTTTGGCAGATAATTCAAGAAATACTAAGGATTAACTGAATATGTAAGATTTGCTATGGCAAGAACCATATGTAATACAGTAGTAGATGAAAATAGAACTGTTACAGTGATCACATTAGATCCACAAATTGAAAATATAATTGCAAATAATACACAAAAATCTCTGCAAGGATCATTCCCGTCAGTTGATCCAGAAACAACTACAAGAATTTTAGAAAAAATACGTCAAACAATAGATAGTGTTTATTTCTATAATAATCAACCAATTATTTTGGTATCTCCTAATATAAGACCAGTATTTAGAGAACTTATAGAAATGGTATTTCCACATGTTATGGTGCTTTCTTTAAATGAAATACCAAATGATGTACAAATAAGAACAGAAGGAGTTGTAGCTTTATAATGATAATAAAAAAATATGTAGTTAAAAATATGAATGAGGCTATGACGAGAATTAGATATGAACTAGGAAAAGATGCAATAATTATAAGTCAAAGAAAAATAAGACAATCAGGATTTAAAAAATTTTTTGCACCAAAACTTATAGAAGTTACAGCAGCCTTAGAAAATACTACAGAACCAATGAAAACACAAAAACCACAAAGTACTTTTGCAAGTAGTGATGTGTTAAAGGAATCTGTTGAAAGTATTAAAGCAATAATGAATAAGGATGTTGTAAAACCTAAAGAAGAAGAGAAAAATGTTCTTGAAGATGAAGTTAAAGAAATGAAGAGTATTTTAAATGAGATATTAAATAATACTAAAGGTGAAGATAATGAAGATTTATTATTAAATTATGTTAATAGTCTTGATTTAAATCCTGTTTATTTAGAAGAGTTTAGAAGAGTTTGGAATGAAGCTGAAGATAAAGAAGAAGCCATGAAAAGTTATTTGTCAGAGGTAGTACAAATATCAAATGAAGATATAAATGGTAGAGTTGTGTTGGTTGGACCTACAGGTGTAGGAAAAACCACCACAATAGCAAAATTAGCAGGAAAATTAGCTCTTATGGATAAGAAAAAAGTTGGGTTAATCACCATAGATACTTATAGAATTGGAGCTGTAGAACAACTTAAAACTTATGCAGAAATAATGAATATACCATTTAGAGTTGTTATAACCATAAAAGAAATGGAAGAAGCAATTAATTCCATGACAGATTTAGATGTGGTATTAATAGATACCACTGGAAGAAGCAGTAAGAATAATATGCAGATTTCAGAACTAAGAGCTTTTGTCCAAAAAGCTAATCCAGATCATACTCTTATGGTTATGAGTAGTACAACTAAAAATAAAGATGTAAAGATGATACTTAAAGGTTATGAGCAAATAGAGTACGAAAAGCTTATTATTACAAAGTTAGATGAAACTTCATCA
>USPX01000294.1 GCA_900556665.1 uncultured Eubacteriales bacterium | reverse complement strand
ACTGTTAAATCTAAGTAATGCACTGAATAAGGAAGAAACAGTGGTAGTCTCATTATATAATAAGGCAATTAAAGAAGATAACAAATATCCTGATTTTGATTTTAGACTTGGACAATATCTTTATCATAGAAAGAAATACAATGATAGTATTAAATACTTCGAGTTGTGTCTAAAAAAAGTAGAGATGTATCAGGAAATCGGAGAATCCGTGACAAAGGGAAATCCTATTCAAGTTTTAGAACTCATGGGAAATGCTTATTTAATTCAAAGACAATATGAACAAGCTATTCCAATCCTAGTAAAGATTTTAAGAATTAATCCTTATAGAGTTAAAGATTTGTATAACTTAATTAGTATTCTGCAAACAAATGAGACAGGAAGTAATATAGGAAAAGTTTTGGGGAAATTATATGATTATAGCAAAGTGAAAGATCAATTATTAATGCTGCAAATCAGTAAAGAAGTGAAGAATCAAGAATTATTTGAGTATGTATTACAGTTTGCGGATGAGGCGGTAAAAGAGCAAATAAATGCATAAAGTTGCACTAGCATTTAAAATGAAATGGTTTAAATGTAAAAACATGAAAAAAATGTCAAAAGAGGTATAAAGTATATTTATGTTTTTCCGAAATATATAGTGATAAAGCTATTAAGCTTTAGAACATTAGGCAAGGATGCCAATATATACATCAAGGAGAACATAAACATGATTATCAATCACAATATGAACGCAATGAATGCGCACAGAAATGCTGGTCTTAACACAACTCAAGCAGCGAAATCAATGGAGAAACTTTCTTCAGGTCTTCGTATCAACAGAGCTGCTGATGATGCGGCTGGTCTTTCAATCTCAGAAAAAATGAGAGGACAAATCAAAGGGTTAAACCAAGCACAAAGAAATACACAAGATGGTATCTCTTACATTCAAACAGCTGAGGGTGCCTTAACAGAAGTATCTGATATGCTTACAAGAATGAAAGAACTAACAGTTCAAAAAGCAAATGGTACATACAATACAGCAGATATCAATAACCTTGAGTTAGAAATGACAGAACTTGGGGCACAGATTGATGATATTATTGGAAAAACTAAGTTCAATGGTAAAGAAGTATTCAACGACACAATTAAAATTGTTGTATCAGATGACGATCAAGCAACACTTACAGTAGGTAAAGCATTAGCGGCACAAAACTTAGGTAAAACTAGTACAACAGCAAATGTAGAAGCTTCTATTGAAACAATCAATGCAACAAGATCTCAATTAGGGGCACACCAAAACAGACTTGAATATACATCTAACAACTTAGGAACAACAGCTGAGAACTTAACAGCAGCTGAATCACGTATTCGTGACACAGATATGGCTCAAGAGATGACAAAACTTTCATCTAAAAACATTATCACACAAGCTTCTCAAGCTATGCTTGCTCAAGCTAACCAATCACAACAAAACGTACTTTCTTTATTAAGATAATTAATTAGAAGGTTATAATAATAACAAGGAGAGTTATCCATAATCGTGAATAACCCTCCTTTTATTATGTATTAATATAAAATTTTAGAATGAAATATAAGTAGAAGGATTAATAAGACCCCCTAAAGAATTGGTCAATAATAACCGATAAATGAATAGAAGTAAAAAATGACAGGGGGCCATAGGATGAATATTAATAGTACACAGGGAATGCCTAATGCAGGTGGAGGAAATGAGCAATATACTACTTCAAACCCAGTGACAATGACAGGAACAGGGATTAAACAGACAACAACAATGGCACGTGGAAATGGTACAGAAAAAGACTTTATTGAAGCTATAGAAAAAGCTAATCATGTAAAAAAAGGCACAACAGAATGTCAATTCTCAGTACATAAAGAAACAAAACAAGTGATGATTAAAATGGTTAACTCTGAAACAAAAGAAGTAATAAGAGAGATTCCGTCAGAAAAGATACTAGATATGTTTGCAAAAATGTGTGAGGTGAACGGATTATTCGTAGATGAAAAAAGATAAAAGGAGTGAGTTAAGTGGGAAATACAATTAGATTTACAGGTCTTGCATCAGGTATGGACACAGAAAGTGTTGTTAAAGCAATATTAACACCATACCAAAACAAGATAGATAAACTCAATAAAAATACGACATTGGCAGAATGGCGTAAACAAGCTTACAAAGAAATGAGTAATAAAATCCAGAACTTTAGAACTGGGGCATTAAATAAAGTTAGATATGAAAGTACACTTAATCAGAAAAAAGTAGAATTATCACAGACAGGCGCAATTAAAGTAGATAACCAAGCAAACTCATTAGAAGGTACACATAAAATCCAAGTCAATCAAGTGGCCGAAGTTGCTACTGTTAATACAAAGTCTATTAAACATAGAGATAATGGCGATCAACTTACCAAAACTAGTTTTATAGAACATATAGAAGGTATGCCAACAAATCCTGCAAAATTAGTAATTAATGGGGAAGAAATGGATATTACCGGAATGAAGATTGAAGATTTGGAAGGTTATATAAATGCCAAGTTTGCAGCAGACGGAAAAGATATTAGCTTCAAATTTGATACTGGTGTAAGTGCATTTATTATTAGTTCTAAAAGTACTGGAGAAAGCCAAGAAATTGACTTTACAGGTAGTGATGAAGCTGTATTAAAAGCTTTAGGAATCCAACAAGCTAAAGATGAACATGGTAATGAGATAGGTTATAAATATAAAGGTAAAAATGCAGAGATAGTATATAATGGTGGTGTAAGCATTAGTTCTGAAACTAATGATATAGAAGTAAATGGTCTTAAATTTACAGCAGTCACAGCAACTACTCAACCAGTTACAGTAAGTGTAACTAAAGATATTGATGGTATGGTGAAAGCTATAACCAATTTTGTAAATGAATATAATAACTTATTAACAGAGATTAATGATAAGTTAAATGCTGATTCTGCTAAAGGGTATGAACCTTTAACAGATGAAGAAAAAGAAGCTATGACAGATAAAGAAATCGAAAAATGGGAAGAAAAAATCAAGTCTGCAATATTTAGAAATGATAGTACATTAAAGGATATTGGAAGTGCCTTAAGAAGTATTATGAGTAAGGATTACTCTAAAGACGGTAACTTAGATCCAAAATGCAGTATGCTTGCTCAAATCGGAATATCATCTAGTGACTGGAAGGATAGAGGAAAACTTACAGTAGATGAGGAGAAATTAAAAGCGGC
>USPX01000293.1 GCA_900556665.1 uncultured Eubacteriales bacterium | reverse complement strand
ATATTGAGACCGATACTTCTCTTAATCAACTTGCACATATGCTTAAGGCCAATCACTTTATCTCAAATATAGCTTATTTCAAACTAGAGGCGTATCTTTCTGATTTTAAACCACCCTTTATTCCTGGTGAATATACATTAAGTAGTAATATGTCTACTAATGAAATTTTAAAAATGCTTGCTACAGATTTTAATAATGAAGAAGAAACGGTACAGTTTACAATTCCTGAAGGCTATACGATTCCTCAGATCGCGGATATATTAGATCGTGAAGGCATTGTTGATGGCGCAGCTTTTCTAGAGGCAGTCCAAAATAAAACTTATGATTATGATTTCTTGCAAAATATTCCGGATACAGTGAATTATAAATTAGAGGGTTATTTATTCCCTGATACTTATATTGTACGAAAAAATGCCACCCCCGAAGAAATTATCATTAAAATGCTGATGCGCTTTAAAGTCATTATGGGCAATTATACAACCTACGTTGAACATACCAATTATAGCTTACATGACTTACTCACCATTGCTTCTATGATTGAGGGTGAAGCAAAGCTGGCTGAGGAACGTCCCACTATTTCTGGTGTCATTTATAATCGTTTAGATGCACATATGAACTTGCAAATGTGTTCTACCATTCAGTATTTACTTGATAAACGTAAAGCCACCCTTTCTCTAGATGATTTAAAAGTAGATAGTCCTTATAACACCTATCTCTATGCCGGTTTACCACCAGGACCTATTTGTGCACCTGGGGAGGCAAGTATCAAAGCAGCACTTTTACCTGAACAGCACAATTACTATTACTTTGTTGTCAGTGATACCTCCTCTGATGCCCATCATTTCAGTGAAACTGCCAAAGAACATAGAAGCGCTAAAATGCGTTATGCCCAAAGTATTGATAAAAATTTTTATGAATAACCAAAATGCAGCAAAGTCTAATCCCCTTTGCTGCATTTTTTATACTTATGCCTTTCTAAAATGTAATAATTAATATTCCCTGCTATATATTTGCATATATACCTTAGTGCGTGGTATACTCTATAAGGCTAGTAATAGACTCTTATACTAGGAATAACCTTGATTCACCCTCGTCTATTACAGTTTTTAATAATTAACAAAGTTATTACTATTAGGCCTTGACAGTAAATGACAAGGACTTTGATAATTATAAGGAAAAAATATTCCAGAAAGGGACGTTTTATGAGCGAAATAAATTATGGCTACATTGTTGATTATGTTCGTGCACTTCATACACCACCACAAAATCCAATTTTAGCAGAAATCGAAACAGCTATTGCTATGGGCGATGAAACATGGCCTATTATCAAACCTGAAGTGGCAGACTTTATGAAAGTTATACTTTCTATGATTAAACCACAAGAAATCTTAGAAATTGGAACAGCTGTAGGTTACTCTTCTATTTTAATGAGTGAGTGTTTAGCTGAAGGTGGGCATATTACAACTCTTGAGCGTTTTCCATATATGTTAAAACAAGCTGAAAAGAACATAAAAAAAGCTGGACTTGAAGATACTATTAAAATCGTGGTAGGAGATGCAGCTGAAACCCTCCTTACATTACCAAGCGAAAGCTACGATGTTATTTTTATGGATTGTGCCAAAGGACAATACATTAACTTCTTACCAGAATGTATTAGATTATTAAAACCTAATGGTTTACTTATTACAGATAATGTCTTACACAAAGGAGCTGTTGCTAAGTCTCGTTACTTAATCGAACGTAGACAACGTACAACTCATTCAAGACTACGTGATTTCTTATGGACAATCATGCATACACCAGAACTTAAATCAAGTGTTTTACCTTTTGGTGATGGGATTGCCCTTAGTTACAAAATTGGAGGAACAGAAAATGAGAACTAAAAAAGTAGAACTCCTTGCTCCCGCAGGAAGCTTAGAAAATTTAAAAGTTGCTGTACTTTATGGTGCAGATGCCGTATATATTGGTGGAAATCAATATGGTCTTCGTGCAAAGGCTAAAAACTTTACTGAAGAAGAAATGCGTGAAGGGATTGCCTTCGCTCATGAGCACGGTGTACAAGTTTACGTTACTGTAAATATCTTTGCACATCACCAAGACTTTGAAGGTATGAAAGAGTACTTCTTAAAACTTGATGAAATGGGTGTAGATGCATTAATTGTTGCTGATCCTGGTGTATTTAGCGTCGTACGCGAAGTGCTTCCAAACATGGAAGTGCATATTTCTACACAAGCTAACAACACAAACTTCCATACTGCGCTCTTCTGGGCAAAACAAGGTGCAAAACGTATCGTAACAGCACGTGAACTTTCATTCGAAGAAATCAAAGCAATGCACGATAACATTCCAGAAGATATCGATATCGAATCATTCGTACATGGTGCAATGTGTATGGCTTATTCTGGTCGCTGCTTACTTAGTAACTACATGACACATCGTGATGCAAATCATGGTGAATGTGCGCAACCTTGCCGTTGGAAATACCATGTTGTAGAATCTACAAGACCAGGTGAATACATGCCAGTTGAGGAAGATGAACGTGGTACTTATATTTACAACTCACGTGATCTTTGTATGATTGAATTCATTCCAGAACTTGTAGAAGCTGGTGTCTATAGCTTCAAAATCGAAGGACGTATGAAAACACCACTTTATGTAGCAACTGTTGTTAAAGCATATCGTGAAGCCATTGATACTTATTTCAGAGATCCTGCTGAATACGAAGCGAAAAAAGATTACTTCCTTCAAGAAGTAAGTAAAGCAAGTCATCGTCAATTTACAACTGGATTCTATGAACACAAACCAACATCTGAAGATCAAACATACGGTCACAACTCTTACGTAAGAAACTATGAGTTCTCAGGTGTTATTCGTGATTATGACGCAGAAACAGGTATGGTAACTGTTGAACAACGTCGTAAATTCTCTGTAGGCAATGAAGTTGAAATCTTAATTCCTCAAGGCGACTTTATTAAAACAACAATCGAAGAAATGTGGAATGAGGATGGGGAATCTATTGAATCTGCACCACATCCAATGCAAATTGTTAAATTCAAAGTACCTACTGCTGTGCCAGTACCTTCTATTCTTAGAAGATTTGTATAATAAAAAGTGTTGTGAACTAAGTTCACAACACTTTTTATTTATTGTCATTTTCTATTCTTGAACCATTTTTTGCTTTTTAATCCATCTTAAAACTTGACTAAAATTAAATATAGTAATCCCATAACGCTT
>USPX01000292.1 GCA_900556665.1 uncultured Eubacteriales bacterium | reverse complement strand
TTAGCCAATATGCTATTTATGCAGCTAAAGAAGCATTAAAAGATGCTGATGTAGATATGGAAAAAGTAGATGCTACAAGAGTGGGAGTCATAATTGGTAGTGGCATAGGGCATTTACAAGGAACATCTGAGGAAACAATTAAATTAAAAGAAAAAGGTGGCAAACGTGTATCCCCATTATATATTCCAATGTGTATAGCTAATATGGCAGCTGGAAATGTAGCAATTCATACAGGTGCAAAAGGCGTATGTACTTCTATTGTTACCGCATGTGCATCTGGGACACATAGTATTGGAGAAGCTTATAGAAATTTAAAACATGGCTATAGTGATATGATTATTGCAGGGGGGAGCGAATCTTGTATTACACAACTTGCAATTGCAGGGTTTAATGCACTTACTGCACTGAGTAAATCAGAAGATCCAATGCGTGCTTCTATTCCATTTGATAAAGAGAGAAATGGATTTATCTTAGGAGAAGGCGCAGGGGTACTTGTATTAGAAACATTAGAAAGTGCTATGGCTAGAGGTGCCAATATTATTGCTGAGGTTGTAGGATATGGTGCAACAGGAGATGCTTATCATATTACATCACCAGCTTTAGATGGAGATGGTGCGGCTAGAGCTATGAGTGAAGCAATTAAAGAAGCAGGTATTACACCAGATCAAGTGGATTATATTAATGCCCATGGTACAAGTACACATTATAATGATTTATGTGAAACCATTGCAATTAAGAGAACATTTGGCGAAGATACAAAAGTTGCAATTAGCTCAACTAAATCTATGACAGGTCATTTATTAGGTGCAGCAGGTGGCATTGAAGCAATTGTTATTGCCAAAGCATTACAAGACGATTATGTACCAGCTACTATTGGCTATAAGGTGCCAGATGAAGAATGTGATCTTGACTATGTACCAAATGAAGGTAGAAGCATGAAAGTTGAATATGCAATGAGTAATTCATTAGGATTTGGTGGTCATAATGGCAGCATCCTTATGAAAAAATGGAGAGGTTAAAATAAATCATTTTTAGGAGGATAAAAATGTTAAGTACAAAAGAAATAATGGAAATACTTCCTCACAGATATCCATTTTTACTTGTAGATCGTGCAGAAATAATGGAAGAAGGTATTGGGGCTAGAGGATATAAAAATTTAACAATGAATGAACAGTTTTTCCAAGGCCATTTTCCAGGAGAGCCAGTTATGCCAGGTGTTTTAATTGTAGAAGCGTTGGCACAAGTAGGAGCTATTGCAATCTTATCTCAAGAAGCTAATAAAGGTAAAATAGCTTACTTTGGTGGCATCAAAGAAGCTAAGTTTAGAAATAAAGTTGTTCCAGGAGATGTATTAGAATTAGAATGTACAATTATAAAACAAAAAGGACCGATAGGTGTAGGTAAAGGTATTGCTACTGTAAATGGCAAAAAAGCTTGTGAGGTAGAATTAACATTTGCAATAGGTTAATCCAAAATAAGAGACGAAAAAGATAATGGAATTTAAACATATATTAGACGATGAATATGGACAGAAGTTAATAAGGTAAGGGGTGTAGTAGAACATGCCAGATAAGATAAAGGGAATTAATAATGCATTAATTTACATGTACAATTATATAGTGGAAGCAGAAAAAGAAGCCTTAGAGGAAAGCCCTTACAATGAATTAACATTTACAGAAATACATGTTATTGAAGCAGTAGGACTAGAATCTAAAACAATGACAGAAGTAGCTAATAAGTTAAAGATTACGATGGGTAGCTTAACAACTAGTGTAAATCGTATTGTGCAAAAGGGATATATTGAAAGAAAGTTTGATAAAACTGATAGAAGAAGGATATTTATAAATTTAACACCAAAGGGAGTAGAAGTTTATAAGTTTCATGAAAACTTTCATGAGAGTATAATTAGTGAAATTACCAAGGCATTAGAGGAAATAAATCCTGAATTGCTAAATGTAGAATTACAAAAGCTTGTGGATGTATTTCAGAGAGAAGAATAAACAGAGAGTAAAAGGGATAAGCATATGCTTATCCCTTTTTTTAATAGTTTGAAAGTAATTTAACTAATCGTACGCCATGAGCAGGCACATCAAGTGAGAAGCTACCTTGAACTTCCTTTAAAGTATCATGTGACCATAAATCATAAAGAATATATGTACTAGATAAATTGAGATTTGTATTAATTATAAAGTCTTCAGAAGTTATGTTAAAAATAGCTAAATAGCGAGAACCATCACTAGCTTGTGTAGTCCAAGTGATATGTTCATCTGTATGAGAGAGCTCATAGGCTGCATGAGAATGTTTTAATAAAGAGAAAACATCTGCATTTGTAAGTAAAGATTGTACATCTTCTGAGAGCTCTTTGAAATTACCATCTAATATAATAGGTGATCTAAAAATAGCACATAAACTTAGGAGGCTCATAATCTCATTTTTATTAAGGTGCTTATCTAGTTCACTTGCGATAAATGGAAGCATAGGCCAGTTATCAGGTCCTACAGTAGGATTCCAAATCTTACAGAGTTTAAAGGCTTTAAGAATATCAGGCCAACCATTAAGAAAGGTATCACTAATAGGCCACATGTTGGCATATTGGGTAATATAATCTAATTCTTGATAAGGCATAATAGGTGAAGCCATATAAAGGAGTATTTGGCGATCACAACTTTTGAGTGCCTCCTGTATATCAGGTAAGTCTTTATAATCAAATTCTGTCATATCAATATAGATTAAATCAACACCCCAGCTTGCATAAAGCTTGAAAAGATAGATATAGTAATTAATGGCACCGAATTTATTAAAGTCAATAACATATTTATCACCTTTGGCAGTTGCAATATCACTAATATAAGTTTTGCCATCTGGTAAAAGTACATTTTTAATGACGCTACTACCTGGAATATAAGGAGAAATCTGTAGTCCGAACTTAAGGTTAAGATTGTGAAGGTGTTCACCTAATGGTTTAAAGCCTAAGTCCTCAGTAGCAGAAATAAACTGTTCTGAAGTAGGAACATAAAAACCATGTGAATTACTTTGGGCACCAGCGTACCAGCTATCATCTATAATAATATATTCATATCCAAATGCTGTAAGGTATTCGGAAATATAATTTGCAGTAGTGAGTAAACTTGTTTCAGTAATGGGTTCTTGACTGAATCCACTATACCACCCCATAGGTGGGGCCTTTTCAAATCTAGTCATCATTAAAAACCTCCCTAATTTCTATTTCTTAAGAATAAA
>USPX01000291.1 GCA_900556665.1 uncultured Eubacteriales bacterium | reverse complement strand
GGTTAAAACTTGTAGTATTTGTTTTTCAGAGTATAAGGAAGACATCCGAAAGGATGTCTTTTTTCGTTATAAGAAGAATTTAAAGTAATTATAGTAACAATCTATATGAATCTGATAAGTATAGCTGAAATGTTATATAAGTTATAAACAGAAAATAACTTGTAAGTATTTTTGAATATATGTTAAAATATGTAAATTTTTTTACCTAATTGCCGATAAAATATACGACAACATGAAAAGGAGTGACAATATGGGTA
This sequence comes from uncultured Eubacteriales bacterium, assembly GCA_900556665.1. Next base: position 2,992 of record USPX01000291.1, on the reverse strand, counting down.
AAAAAATAGGTGCAGTTGTAGCGCTTATGATAGTGATGTGTTTAGGTATTGTAGTATTTATAAACACAAGTTTCATAAAGGGTACAATCAATAGCTTAACTGGTTCAGCCATTTCAGATACTCTAGGAACATATAAATTGCTAGTAGATACAAAAATAGAGCAGCAAATTTTTAGAGCAGAACGTTTAGCAGAAGATAGAATGATTGAAGCCCTACTTGGAGGGAATAATAATCCACCAGGTGCCCCACCAGTTGAAGGTAAAGAGTTATTAAATATAGAGTCAGAAAAATATAAAGATGGCTATTTACGTGGCATGCAACAGTTAGTTAATAATACATTAAAGACAGAAACAGAATTAGAAGATATTATTGATACTATTAATGTTATGGATAGTAATGGTGTAATTTTATCTAGTTCGCATAGTGAATTAGTTGAAAATAGCGTTGCTGAAGAAGAATACTTCATAAAGACAATGGAAACAGGAAAAGAATTTATTGGCGAGAGCATGATTTCTGATACTACAGGTGAAGTAGTAGTTCCTATTTCAGCACCAATTTTAGGACCTGACCATCAGATTAAAGGTGTTATTTCAGTAATGATTGCAACAAGATTTATTGCTGAAGAAATTCAAACATCAACGATTCTTAATACAGAAGAAACTTATGCGATTTTATTTGATGGCCATGGCATGATATTAGGACATAAAAAAGAAGAGTTAATTGGAAAACCTCATGAAGATGAAAATTTAGTAAAAGCAATTGAGAATCATGTATATGAAGAACATGAAGAAGATGAAAATGAAGAATCTCATGATGAGCATGAAGAGTATATTGAAACTGTAAGTTATTACAGCATGGCTAGTCAGGATCAAAGACAACTTCATTTTATAAATTTAGATGAAGCTGATTGGGTAATTGCTATTACTACAAATCCAGAAGAGTTTTTAAAACCATTAAATAGGCTTGTTAGATGTGGCATAATTGTTTCTGTTATAGTATTAACAATTAGTGTTATGTTACTTGTCTTATTAATTAGTGTACTATTTAAGGGCTTAGATAAGATTACAAAGATTATTGAACAAATGGCAAGCTTAAACCTAAGAGATATAGAGTTTATACCAGGTATGTTAGATTCTAAAGATGAAATAGGAATCATGGCACGTGCTACAAGTAGCACAAAAGATAAATTAAGTGAAATTGTAGGTATGCTTATTAGATATGCAGATGACCTCGGGGGAAGTGCAGATAAGATGAGCAAGCTTTCATTAGAAATCGTAGAGGACACAAGTAGAGTGTCAGAAGGTATGGAAGAGTTATCTTCTAGCATGGAAGAAATTAATGCAAGTACAGAAGAAGTAAGTAGTATTGTTGATGATATTAATAGTAATATTAAACAGATTACAACTTCTATAGAGGCAAGTGGAAAAGTAGCTTTAGATATGGCAGATAAAGCACAGAATTTACGTGATGATACTCAAAAGGAAAGTAAAGAAATTTTAGCTTCATATAATGACGTTAAAGATGATATGCAAAATTCTATTAAACGTAGTGAGGTTATTTCTAAGATACAAATTCTAGTAGATAGTATTAAAGGAATTACAGAGCAAACTAATTTATTAGCACTTAATGCTTCTATTGAAGCTGCTAGAGCAGGAGAATTAGGCAAAGGCTTTGGTGTTGTTGCTAGAGAGATTGGTATACTTGCACAGCAATCTGGAGATGCAGTTCAAGAAATTGAAGACGTTATTAGAGAGGTACTTGTAGCAACAGAAGAAATGAAGAAAAATGCAGAGTACTCATTAGAGTTCATGGAGAAACAAATTCATAGTAACTTAAGAACAATTGAGAATACAGCAGCTACATATATTCAAGATTCAAAACAAGTATATGAAATTTTAGAGTCTTTAGAGCAAAATGCTGAGTTATTAAAGAATTATTCTCAAAGTATTACAGTTGCAGTTTCAGGTGTGGCAGATGCTATTTCTGAAAATACAAATGGTATTGTTAATATTGTAAATAGAACAGCTGATATTCAAGAAAAAACATTAGTTATGGAAGAAGTAATTAATGGGAATAGACAGATTTCAGATGAATTTAGTAATTTAACAGATGAGTTTACAATTTAAATAAAGAAGGTGTTGCAAAGTTTGCAACACCTTTTTTATTATTTTAGAAAAATTAAAAGTTAAAATAACAAGAGAGCAATACCAGTTTTATGGATTGCTCTCTTGTCATGAATGAATGAGAATTAAAAACCTATTTAAACCTTTTTTTGATATTTTTATTTATTATTGTAGGTTACTACTTATTTTACGATTTCAATTGTTTTACTACTTGGAATCCATAATACATGAGCGCCAAGTTCTTCTGAGATATAACGAAGTGGAACTAAAGTGCGTTTATCTTTGATAATAGGTGCACCATAGTCTTTAATATTTTTGTTAATACGAAGTGATAATGTTTGGTTGTCTGATGATGTCAATGTAATTTCTTTAAGTTTTGAGTTCCAATCTACTTTAAGATCTAGTGATTCACAAACAAAGCGAAGTGGAACGAGAGTTCTGCTATCAACTACTTCAGGTGCGATATCTAGTTTAATTGATTTACTATTAAGTGAACCTGTACTAGTACCGAGCTGTAATGAAATCTTAGTAAGTTCGTCAGCTTTTACAATGCCATATGTACCAGGTTGGTCAATAAGGGCATTAAATGATTGAGTTTTAGGGTCGTATTCACCTCCTAATTTAGTAAGAATTAAGGTATTATCATCATTTAATTTATATTGAGCCAGTGTTAGATTTGAGGAATCTTCAAGGTTTGCTTTTGAAAGGTCAAATGTGAGTTTTAATGGTTCTTTAAACTCTGTAAGATTTTTATCAGCCTTTAGGTCTACTGTAACAACTTGTGATTCATTATCTAACATTGATAATCCTTCTTGTTTTTTTACTTGTGATTCAATCTTTGTGAAGTGATCTTTAGTAACAGGTGACAC
>USPX01000290.1 GCA_900556665.1 uncultured Eubacteriales bacterium | reverse complement strand
ACTCTTATTCATACATATTTCATGTATGCAGCTTTTAAGATACGGACTGATTAGTCTTATATCCCCCTATATGATAACGGTTAGGTGCCGTCTTCACCTACTATTATTTCAGTGAGCTACTCCATGGCGAGTTCAAATTCTAAAGCTGACTGTTTCGCACCACCCAACAGCTCTCTGGACATCCTTTTGAATTCTACTATTCCACTTCAAAGTATTTTGAATATTGAGATTATATTAACATTCACCTTTTAAATTGTCAATATATTTTATACTTTATTTTTAATTTCACCTTGTCCTTAATCCACCTTGTCAACCCTCTAAACCTGTACTATAGTTAATAAAGAACCTATTTGAAGAGGAGATACTTAAATGATTAGATTATTTACACATAATGATTTAGATGGTCTTGGTGGACCTATTTTAGCTGCTATTGCTTATGGCACAGATGCCGTAACTTTTGATAGCTGCCGCTATGAAGATATTAACGAAAAAGTCATGGCTTATATTGAAGAAAAAGAATTCTTAAACTATGAAAAATGCTATATCACAGACATCTCTGTTAGCGAAGAAGTTGCTAAATATATTAGTGAAACAACACTTACTGAAGATGGTGTAAATTATATTTTAGCAGATCACTTTAAACTCTTAGATCACCATATCACAGCTATGCCACTTAATGCATTTAACTGGTGCCATGTAGAGGATACAGATTCAAACGGAGTGAAATGCAGTGGTACTGCTTTATTCTACAGACACCTCCTTACACAAAACGTACCATTTAAAGAAAACCTTACAAAACAACTTACAGATGTATTTGTAGAGAAAATCAGACGTTATGACACTTGGGATTGGGCAAAATTTGAAGACCTTGAAGCTAAACAACTTAACGACCTCTTCTATTTACTCGGCAAAGAACGCTTTATGGCATACTGGTGCACACGTCTTGCCGGTGAAGATAGTGAGTTTGCCTTCGATGAAACTCAAAAACTTATCTTAGAAATTCGTCAAAACGAAATTGATAAATATATTGAATCACGTAATGAAGAAATCATTGAACGTGAAATCTTAGGCAAAAAAGCAGGGATTGTCTTCGCTGATCGTTACCAAAGCGAGCTTGGTAACAAACTTGCTGAGCTTCACCCTGAGCTTGATTTCATTGCTATGATTAATGCTGGTGGTGGTGTTTCTTGCCGTACTATAAAAGAAGATATCAATCTTGGCACAGATATTGCTGCTGTATTTGGCGGTGGCGGGCACGCTAAAGCTGCTGGACTTCCAGTAAAAGATGAAGTCCGTGAAATGATTATTAAGCAAATATTTCGTGTCTAAATAGTCCGCTGAGGTGGTGGTGATTTTTGTATACACATTCCGTGATTTGTGATATGCTAAGCTTGATAAGTAAAGAAACGGTGCGAACTCATTGCGCTTCGCTCCATTCAAACAGCGCACCTAAAACCTCTTTACTTATCTTCACTAAGCATATCATCAAATCACTCCACAGGTATCCTAAAAATCACCACCACCTCAGCTAGCATTTGAAACACTTGGGGTGTAAAAAGAGTAAGTTAATATATCCACTTTGAAAGGAATCGTATATTTACGACTTTTTAACACGTATATGCCTATATACTAAGTTATAAAAAAAGAGGAATTGCTTTTTTGCAATTCCTCTTTTTTGTTTTAATAGGTTATTCTATTTTAGTCTTCTTTAATGTATGTGGCACTTACGAAGCCGACTGTGCCGTTTTGTGTTTTTACTTTGTACCAGTTGCCTTGTTTGGCTGTAAGTGTTACTTTATCACCTTGTTTTAAAACAGCTACAATTTGACTTGTCGCATTGTTTTCTTTTCTTAAATTAAGTGTTGTTGCTGTAACTGTACCTTTTTTAGTACTTTGTGCTACTGTATTGTTTGTATTATTTGTTGTATTAGAAACTTGACCATTTGTTTCAACTTTAATATAAGGTGCGCTTGCCCAGCCAATTGTGCCGTCTGCAAGTTGTACTTTATACCAGTTATTTAATACAGCTTTAATTGTTAATTTTGTACCTAATGTTACTTTTGCTACAATGTCACGCTCTACTTTTGCCCCACTTCTAATATTAAGTGTTGTTGCTGTTACAATACCTGTTTTACCTGCTGCATCTTTTATAATAGGGTTTGTACCTGATACATCTACTGTACTATTATTTCCAGTACTGCCTTCATTAGAAGCAGGTGTATTTGTTGTTCCACTGTTATTTCCTGTTGTATTTCCTGTTACTACAGATGAAACTGGATTGTTTTGGTAGAAGTTTGTAATTTTAGTTTTACAATTTGCACGGTTATTTAATAAATCTCTTAAGCTAAAGAAAATACTTCCTTTAACTTGACTATATTTCTTATTGATGCCAAGTTGTGTATCAATTTGAGTGGCTACTGCATCACGATAAATCCCTTGACCAATATATAATTTAACATTTGTACCTGCCACTTCATTAGACCACCATTTTACAAGTGTTTCGTAGTCTGCAAGTTTATGTCCTGTTTCCCAGTAAATTTGTGGTGCCACATAATCAATCCAGCCATTTTGAATCCATGTACGTGTATCGGCATACACAGAATAGTAAGATTGGTTTCCGTTTGTTGCTGAACCTGTTGCATCTGTTGTATTATTTTTCCAAATACCTGCTGGACTTACCCCAAAAGTAATATCTTTTTGATATGTTTTATTGACTTGTTTAATGGCTGTATGTACTCTAGAAATCATATCGTTCACGTGTTGACGTCTTGCATTAGCGACTACACCATCTTTATCTTCTCCTGCTGGAAGTGGATAAGATGATGGATAGAAATAGTCATCAAAGTGAATACCATCTACATCATAGTTTGTTGCGATTTCTGTTACTGTGTCTACAATATGTTGTTTCACACCCTCTACTTCTGGATTATAGTAAAGTGCATTGTTGTAAGCAAAAATCCATGAAGGATTTAATCTAGCTGGATGTAAGCTGCTTAATGCATTTACATCTGTACCTGATGTTGTAACACGATATGGATTAAGCCAAGCTTCAATGGCCATACCTTTTTCATGAGCTGCTGACACCATAAAAGCTAATGGATCATAACCAGGATCTTTACCTTGTGTACCTGTTAAAACATCTGACCATGGGTTAATCACTGACCTATAAAGGGCATCTGCTTTCGGTCTTACTTGTACAATCACGGTATTAATCCCTACACTTTTAAGCTGATCAAGCTTCTCATAGAATTC
>USPX01000289.1 GCA_900556665.1 uncultured Eubacteriales bacterium | reverse complement strand
TTTATTAAGACTATCTACAGGACATTCAGGGTAAAATAGTAATGAACCTACTGCTCCTATATTATTTATTGTTAAACTTGCATTTAATAGACCTTCTAACCAACCCTTAAATACTTTAATGTCATTATTAGCAAATAATAAATACTCACCCTTTGCAATTTCAACACCTTGATTATTAGCTTTTGAATATGTTTCATTTACTTTGTTTTGGATTACTTTAATATTTAAAGTATTTATATACTTATTAATAACTTCTAATGAATTATCTTCTGAAGCATTATCAACTATAATAATTTCAAAATTCTTATACTCTATATTTCTGATAACAGATTCAAAGAATGTATCTAAGTGATGTGCACCATTATGATTTACTACAATAATTGAAACAAAAGGATTGTCTCCGTGTACTTCTATGCTTGGCGCATTATCATATAAGTCTAATAGGTATCTCTTATCTTGTGCTACTTGTAAATCAGTACGTTTCACTACTGGCGCCACTGTTTGACTAGCTATTCCAAGCTTAGGCGACCCCACTGATACATCACTATCTTTACTAGCAACACTTTCTACTTTTCTTCTTCTATTTTCTCTTTTTTTAAGCCCTTCTTTTAAAAGTCTTATCACTCTAACAGGCATTTTGATTGTATCAACCGAAGGCTTAATTCCTTTAATAATTGCATCGCCTAAACGGTATCTAACTGATCCTAAATGAATTTGGCAATCCATAGTAAGCTTACCAATACGCTTATCCTTTTCTTTAAGCTTATTTTGTAATTCATTTGCTAATTTTGTTTGTTCTTCTAGTTCTTGTTTTAGTCTACTATTTTCATTTAGGGCTTCACTATAATGGGTCTTAATCCCTTGAATAGTACTTTGAAGCATATTATTTGCATTTTTAGCTTGTACATTTTGTTGATGTAATCTTTGTTGTTCTGCTTTTTCTATCTCCATTTTATAAGTTAACTCTGCAATATGTTCATCACGTTGTTGAACCTTTTGATTATATTCTTCATTAACCTTAATTAATTCTTCCTTCTCATGCTTTAATGCTTTTTTCTCTTTCATAAGTTCCGTATTTTTAATAATGAAATTAATACGTTCTTCTTCAATCTTATGGGTCACCTTAGCATTTTTATAAACTTCAGCAATTACCTGTTCTATGCCCTCATGTCTATTTACATCAAAAATAATACCTAATCCAAAGAAACCTGGTAAACTAATATATTTAATTTGTTCTTTCGCTGGATACTCTTCAATAAAATCTTCAATTGCTGTTAATACACCATTATGTAAGTTATTCTCATAAATAGAATTACATAAATGATCATTTAATCCCCCATTTTCCACCAAGTTTAACTCATGAGGTATTATTCCTTTTTTAGCATATGCTTGTCGATATGCTTCTGGAATATTATCTGGATTATAATATAAATCTCTTCTAGCATATGGCCAGTCTACATCATGTAAAAAGATTAATGGGAGATTATTATCTCTAGATGTTTTTTGAATAATTTTAAGTTCATTGTAAACACTATACCAATTATGATCACCATCTACTAATATTGCATCATAGTTATTTAATAATGGTAATCTATTTAAACTTAAATCTTTATATAATTTAAATACCCCTTCTGCTTCTCTTTCCCATTCTTCATAATCATATTTAGGAAATGGATCTATAGAAGTTAAAGTTCCATTGACTTTTTTACAGTATTTAATTAAATTTTTAGTTCCAATTCCTTTATCAGATCCAATCTCTACTATGCTTTTTGCTTGTATTGTTTCTAAACATGGTTTAATCACAATATCCCAAAACCTATTCATATATATTCTCCTTATTTATTATTTAAAAATATTTGGCACACTTCTTGTGCGTTACCTACCATTTTTAAATCTCCTTTGTGAATCCAAGCCACTCTATCACAAATTTCGGCTACCTGTTTAATTGAATGTGATACAAACAGCACTGTTACACCATCTTCAATCATTCCTCGCAATTTATTTTGACATTTCTCTTGAAACTTATAATCTCCTACAGATAACACCTCATCAACTATAAGAATTTCTGGTTTTACAATTGTTGCAATTGAAAAGGCTAGTCTTGCAACCATTCCCGAAGAATAATTCTTTACTGGTACATCGATAAATTCACCTAACTCTGAAAAATTTAAGATGTCATCAAAATTTTTTTCTAAATCCTGCTTCTTATAACCTAGAATTGCACCATTTAAATAAACATTTTCTCTTCCCGTCAAATTAGGGTCAAATCCTGCTCCCAATTCAATAAGTGGTGCCATTGTCCCTCTTACTTTTACCTGTCCTTTTGTTGGCTTCATAACTCCTGCAATGATTTTAAGTAATGTACTTTTTCCAGAGCCATTATATCCAACAATCCCAAATACTTCACCTTTTTTTACTTCTAAGCTAATGTTATTTAATGCCCAAAATTCTTTATAATGAAGTTGTCTCTTAACAAACTTAATTGCATATTCCTTTAAACTATCTATCTTTTCTTGTCCAAGATTAAATCTCATGGAGACGTTATCTACCGAAACCATTACTTTCTCTTCCATTTTAGTCTCCTCCTTACTATATACTTAGGATAAATTCATCTTGTTTTTTATAAAATACAAATAACCCTATTCCTAATGCAATTAATCCAAATGATAAACATACTATATTATTTTTTAATGTTGGTACTTTATCATATAAAACAATATTTCTTAACATAGTAATCATATGGAAAAGTGGGTTACATCTAAGTAGCCATAATAGTTTATCCTGAATAATTTCTGCTGGATAGAATAGTGGTGTAAAATACATCCAGGCAGTTAATATAACACCATATAAATGCATAATATCTCTAAAAAACACTGTATATGTTGCTAATATTAACCCTATTCCTAAAGCAAATATACAGATGTAGATTAATGGAAGTGGTAATAATAATAACGTTAGTCTAAATGGTGTTCTTGTAACGATCATAACAAACAATAATGCTATGAGTGAAAATAATAAGTTTACAAATGCAAACAATACCTTAGATAATGGAAAAATATATTTAGGAATATATACTTTTTTCAATAGTGAACTTCCTGTTACTACTGAGCTCATCGCACCACTTGTAGCTTGTGAAAAGAAATCAAACATAATTTTCCCTGTTAGTAAGTAAACAGGGAAATTAGGAATATCTCTTTTAAACACTGTAGAAAAAACCAATGTTAAAACTACCATCATTAATAATGGATTTAACAA
>USPX01000288.1 GCA_900556665.1 uncultured Eubacteriales bacterium | reverse complement strand
TAGTTTAGATGGACGTAAAGAAGTTAATGATAACATGCGTCCAACTGCAAATGGTAAAGGAAGCTATGATGTAATTTTACCTAAATTTAAAAAGCTTGTTGAAAAACGTGGTAACAAACAATATTATCTTCGTGGGACATTTACACACCACAACTTAGACTTTGCAGAAGACGTAAAACATATGACATCAGAAGGTTTCAAAGAAGTATCTGTAGAACCAGTAGTTGCACCAAATGAAATGGATTATGCAATCAAACCAAATGATGTTGCGGCGCTTTGTGCAGAGTATGAAAAACTTGCAAAATACATTGTGACACAAACAAGACAAGGCGATGGCTTTAACTTCTTCCACTTTATGGTTGATTTAGAAGGAGGTCCATGTGTACATAAACGTCTTGCTGGATGTGGTTCAGGAACAGAATATTTAGCTGTAACACCAGAAGGAGATCTTTACCCATGTCACCAATTCGTTGGTATTCCAGAATTTAAAATGGGTGATGTAAATGTAGGTGTAACAAATACTGAAATGCGTTCTAAATTTGAAAAATGTAACGTTTATAGCAAAGATGAATGTAGAAGCTGTTGGGCTAAATTCTTCTGTAGTGGAGGATGTGCAGCAAACTCTTACAACTTCCATGGAGATATTCATCATGTATATGAAATCGGCTGTGAACTTCAAAAGAAACGTTTAGAATGTGCCATTGGTATTAAGGCTGAATTATCGTAAACTAAAAATGTCACAAAATACTGCATATTAGGGCTTTTTAATTGACTATATTGTACACAAATTATATAATCAATTTAGTGTCACAAAAGAGGAATTAAGGAGGAAATGTGATGGGCAATAAAAGAAAAACAAAAAGTATTTTTGCCTTGCTCCTTACTTTAATTGTCATTATTGGCTTAGGTGTAACAGCTTATCTTGCTTGCACAGTTGTAAGCAAAGGACAAAGCACAGTAACTGAAAAAGTTACTACAGAAAGTACAAAAGATGAAGCCAATGAAACAGCAACTGAAGATAAGGCAGCAACTACAGAAGATGCAGCAGCTCAAGATGAGACTGCAGCAACAGAAGAAAGTACAGATGGTACTACAGTAGAAGCAAAAGATGATGCTAAAGTAGAAAATGCAGAAGCAACTGATGTAAAAGAAGTTGAAGCTGAAAAAGTATCATTAGTAGAAAAAATATTTGGGGAAAAACATATCCACTTAGGTCTTGACCTTCAAGGTGGGGTTAATATCGTTTATCAGCCAAAATTAGACCGCGCGCCAACAGAAGATGAAATGGCAGCAGCTAAATTAATGATTCAAAAAAGATTAGATGCAAAAGGTTATACAGAAGCTGAAGCATCTATTGAAGGTGGAAACCGTATTCGTGTTGAAATTCCAGGTGTAGAAGATCCTCAAAAAGCAATTGATGAAATCGGTGCAGCTGGTATGCTTAGATTTTTAGACCAAGAAGGTAATGAAATCTTAAATGGTAGTAAAGTTGCTAAAGCATCAGCACAATATTATACAGAAAATGGTGTTAACAAATATGGTGTAAGCGTTGAAATGAACGCAGAAGGTGCAAAAATCTTCAAAGAGTTTACAGAAAACCATAAAGGCGAAATGTTAATCATCTTATTAGATGAAACACCACTTTCATATGCTACAATTCAAGATGTAATTTCTGATGGTAAAGGAATGATTAATGGTTCATTTACAGCAGAACAAGCTAAAGACTTAGCAGATGGTATCAATGCTGGTTCGTTACCATTCGCTCTTGAAGCAATTACATCAACAGGTGTAGGGGCTAAACTTGGTTTAGATGCACTTAATACAAGTTTACTTGCAGGGGCTATTGGTCTTGTACTTATTATGATTTTCATGGTTTGCTTATACAGACTTTGTGGTGTAGCTGCAGATATTGCACTTACACTTTACATTGCATTACTTATTTTAGTACTTAGTTTAATGAATGCAACACTTACATTACCAGGTATTGCCGGTTTACTTCTTTCTATTGGTATGGCAGTAGATGCGAATGTTATCATCTTTGTACGTATCAAAGAAGAAATGGCAGCTGGTAAAACAGTACGTTCAGCAGTAGATGCTGGATTTAACAAAGCATTTAGTGCGATTTTAGATGGTAATATTACAACACTTATCGCTTCAGTTGTACTTTATGTATTTGGTACAGGTCTTATTAAGAGCTTTGCCACAACACTTGGCATCGGTATTATTTTATCTATGTTCACAGCACTTGTTGTTACAAGATCAATCTTAAAATGCTTTGTGGGTATGGATATTAGAAAACCATCTTTATATGCCAAAGTAAAAAAACAAAGTGAGGAGGCCTAGTTATGAAATTTATTGAAAGTAGAAAGAAATTCTATGCATTATCATTAATAGTTATTATAATAGGACTTCTTGCAATGGGTATTAATGGCGCAAGAGGCAAAGGCTTCTTCGAAAAAGATATTGAGTTCACAGGTGGTTCTTATATCCAATTCGACCTTGAAAAACCTCTTACAAACGAAATTAAAACAGAACTTGCAAAGATTGCAACAGATGTAACAGGTGATGCGAATCCTCGTATTACAACAGCGGATAAAACTGGTGTAATTATTACAATGCAAAGAACTGAAAATGCAAAGAGAATTGAACTTTATAATACAATTAAAGAAAAATATAACTTAAAAGCAGATGTACCACTTGCTCATGAAGATTTCTCAGCTACAATCAGTGATGAAATCAAATGGGGGGCTATTAAAGCCGTTATTGTTGGTGTTATCTTAATCTTAATTTATATTACATTTAGATTCAAAGATTATAAATTTGGTGTAAGTGCCGTTATGGCGTTAGTACATGACGTACTCATTATGCTGACAGTATACGCATTATTCCGTATTCCACTTAACAACTCATTCATTGCTGCTATGCTTACAATCGTAGGTTACTCAATCAATGATACAATCATTGTATTTGACCGTATTCGTGAAAATAAAGCACGTAAAGGTTATAAAGAGGGACAAGCAGTGCCAGCAGAAGTTGTTAACAGCAGTATTAATCAAACATTAAGTCGTTCAATTTGTACATCTATTACAACACTTATTATGGTTGTATTACTTTACATTTTAGGAACAGACTCAGTAAAAGAATTTGCGCTTCCACTTATCGTAGGTGTAGCAGCAGGTACTTACTCATCTATCTTCGTAGCGAGTCCATTATGGTTTGACTTAAGCCGTAAAGGGAAAAAAGCTACAGCTAAATAATAATATTTAATATATAGCAA
>USPX01000287.1 GCA_900556665.1 uncultured Eubacteriales bacterium | reverse complement strand
CGTCGAATGTACCACCACCGAGGTCATATACCATGATTTTTTGTTCGTGTTCGTTGTCAAGACCATAAGCAAGTGCTGCTGCTGTTGGTTCGTTGATGATACGTTTTACATCAAGACCTGCGATACGTCCAGCATCTTTTGTTGCTTGTCTTTGGCTATCTGTGAAGTAAGCTGGAACTGTGATAACAGCTTCTGTTACGCTTTCACCAAGGTGAGCTTCAGCGTCTGCTTTTAATTTTTGAAGAATGATTGCTGAAATTTCTTGTGGTGAGAATGCTTTATCATCAATGTTTACTTTGTAATCTGTACCCATGTGACGTTTGATTGAGATTACTGTTCTTTCGTGGTTTGTTACAGCTTGACGTTTAGCTACGTCCCCTACAAGTCTTTCACCTGTTTTGCTGAAACCTACTACTGAAGGAGTTGTTCTGTTACCATCTGCATTTACGATTACAACTGGTTTTCCACCTTCCATTACTGATACACAAGAGTTTGTTGTTCCTAAGTCAATTCCTATTATTTTACCCATGATTAATTCCTCCTATCATTAATTGGCTACTTTAACCATACTATGTCTAATTACTTTTTCTTTGTATAAATATCCTTTTTGAAGTTCTTCAACAATGATATTCTCTCCATAAGCTTCATCATCTATGTGCATAATTGCATTGTGAAGTTTTGGGTCGAATTCTTTATCTACTGCTTCAATAGGTGTTACTTTTAAGTTTTCAAGTGCACCCATAAGTTGTTTGTAAATCATTTGTACACCCGCAGATAATGCTTTATCTGTGCTTTCTACCTTAAGGGCACGTTCAAAGTTATCAATGATTGGTAATAACTCTGCAATTGTGTTACTTACAGCGAAATCATAAGCTTCTGCTTTTTCTTTTTCGCTGCGTTTTCTATAGTTATCAAACTCAGCCATTAAACGTTGAAGGCGGTCTAAGTATTCAGCTGCTTTATCTTCAGCTTCTGGTGTTTCTTCTACTATCTCAGCTTCTTCTGTAGTTTCTACAGTTTCTTCTGTAGCTGTTTCCTCAACTACCTCTTCTTGTTCTACTGCTTGCTCTAAATCTTTATTTTCTTCCATTGTTTCACCCTTTCTGCCAAGAACTATTCATTCTCTAAGGTTTGTTATTTCCTTCTTGGTTATTAATTCCTTTTAGCATATTTGTAATATGATGAGACACATATTCTAATACTGAAACAACCTCGCTATAGTTCATACGGGTTGGTCCTATAATACCAATGTTACCAATGGTTGAATCGCCAATGCGATAACTCGTTGTAACAATACTACAATCTTTCATTGGTGTTAATGTATTTTCTTCACCAATGCGAATTGTAATTTCATTTGGTGGATTATGATCTAAGATTTTTGCAAGATATGGTTTTTCCTCTAAGAGTTTGAACATTTCTCTTGCTTTTTCTTTATCATTAAACTCTTGAAAATCAAGAATATTATTTGCACCACGTATGAAAATGTTTGGCATATCTTTTTCTTTTAAGGCATTGGCAATCGCATCTAAGACACTACTTGCAATATCACCATATTCTTTCATCTTATCTTCAATTGATAAACGAATTTTGTCTAAACTAATTTGACCTAAGGCACTACCCTTTAGACTTTCGTTAAGAATATTTGTAAGTGCCATACAAATATTAGCATCTAAAGCTTTTGGTGTGTTAATCATCTGATTCTTAACACTATTTGTATCAGTTACAATCACACAAACCACACTTTGTTCATCCACCGGAACAAGTTGTAAATGTTTTATACGAACTTGACTAATTGGCGGGGTCGATGCAATGGTAGCACAATTCGTTAGCATGGCAATCAGCTTTGCTGTTTCTTCAACTAAATCATCAATACGTGTGATTTTTTGCTGAATCATATTCCCAATCACTTTGGCTACATCTGGACTAATATTTGTACGTTGCATCATGCCATCTACATAAAGGCGATAACCCTTATCTGAAGGTATTCTTCCAGCGGAAGTGTGGGGTTGCATAATGAAACCGAGATCTTCAAGGTCCGCCATTTCATTACGAATAGTTGCTGAACTAATGCCCAAGTCATATTTCTTAGAAATAGTTCTTGAACCAACAGGTTCACCTGTTTGGATATAATCTTGAATGATAGCTTCTAAGATTCTTAGCTTACGTTCATTCATATCCATGTCATCACTTCCTTTTTCTTGTTAGCACTCACTAGAACCGAGTGCTAACTACAAATTAAAGATACCACTACTTATTATAATTGTCAAGAGACTATGACAACTATTTTTAAAAAAATTATAGATTGTTATAAAGCTTGTAAATGACAGTATTTTTAAATATAAAGACGTGATCATTAGGTTATTTCCCAATTCATCACGTCTTTATCTTATGTAATTTAAATTTTCTTATACGCATAGTGTTTTATGTCTCAACCTAATTGCTCTTCTACTGTATTAATATCTTCTGAAACAATAATCCCATCTTTTAAATTAATTGTACGATTCCCATATAAAGAGGACTCTTTTGAATGAGTAACTTGCACAATCGTTGTATGAAATTCTTTATTAATATTTTTAAATAACTGCATAATCTCTGTGCCTGTTTTAGAATCTAGGTTACCAATTGGTTCATCTGCTAAAATAATCTGTGGTTCAAAAACTAAAGCACGTGCAATGGCTACTCGCTGCTGCTGTCCACCAGATAATTCTCTTGGTGTTTGCTTTCTTTTATGGGTCAGTTCAATAATATCTAATATTTCATTTAAGCGTTTTTCATACTTCTTTAAATTACGTTTATCTAAGATAATAGGTAGTAAGATATTATCCTCTACTGTAAGATTAGGGACTAAGTTATAAAACTGAAATACAAACCCCATATCTTGTCTACGCATTTTACTTTTTTGCTTCTCACGCATTGCAGCGAGATTTTGTCCTAGTATGTGAACACTCCCACTACTCGGCAAATCTAATCCACCTATTAAATAAAGTAAAGTAGATTTGCCACATCCTGAAGGTCCCATAATGGATAAAAAGTCTTCTTCATAAACAGAAAAGCTTAAATTATTTAAAACGGTTACTTCTTCTTTTCCCACTGCAAAGCATTTTTTTAAACCTTTCACATCAATAACACACTTCTTGCCTACGCTATTTCTTGCACTTTGATTGTCTATACTATTTATACTCATTTTGTCCTCCTATTCATACTTTAATTCTTCTACAATACGGAACTTATAATTTTGCTTAATGATTGGCACAGTAGCAAGTAACATAATAATGAGTGCCATAATGAT
>USPX01000286.1 GCA_900556665.1 uncultured Eubacteriales bacterium | reverse complement strand
AACTCCTTCAAGACTTAGCAGGTGCAGTATTTGAAGCCTTAAAAACAGGTGTAGACATTGATATGAATTATTTTACTGCAAAGTATCCAGAGGCGGCAGATCAAAACATTATTTCTCATGTAATCATCTTTAAAGATAAGCGTTATGAGGAAGTTTCAGTACTTCAAAAAATGGTAGCAGAAAATATAAAACGAATTACCAAGGAGTACATTGAAAGAAGTTTAAAAACTACGACAGACCCCAATGAGTTACAAAATCTACTATTTCAAAAAAAGGAACTTGACAAGTTGTATATTGATTTTATAAATGGTTAGAATAGTAGACAGGAGAAAGGATTGATAATAGTGAAAGATTTAGCAGAACAGAAGTTAGCATTTAAGGCGAAGCTAGACCAACTTATAAATATTGCAAAAGAGAAAAAAGGTGTTTTAGAACAAGACGATATTAATGACGTTTTCTCTGATATGGAGCTAGAGCCTAGTAAAATAGAACAAATTTATGATTATCTTGAAACACAAAACATTGATGTTATTGGTAACTTAAATGAGATTGAAGTAGATGATACCGATATCGATTTTAGCAATTTACCAGATGGTATCAGCATTGATGACCCAGTACGTATGTACCTTAAAGAAATTGGAAAGGTACCACTTCTTTCTGCAGAAGAGGAAATTGTCCTTGCTCAAAGAATGCAAGAGGGCGATCAAGAAGCTAAGAAAAAATTAGCTGAAGCGAACCTTAGACTTGTAGTAAGTATTGCAAAACGTTATGTAGGACGTGGTATGTTATTCTTAGACCTTATCCAAGAAGGTAACTTAGGGTTAATTAAAGCTGTTGAAAAATTTGATTACACAAAAGGATTTAAATTCAGTACTTATGCAACATGGTGGATTCGTCAGGCAATCACAAGAGCTATTGCCGATCAAGCGCGTACAATTCGTATTCCAGTGCATATGGTAGAAACAATTAATAAATTAATGCGTGTATCACGTCAACTTCTCCAAGAATTAGGTCGTGATCCACAACCAGAAGAAATCGCAAAACGTATGGAAATGCCAGTTTCTAAAGTACGTGAGATTATGAAAATTTCTCAAGAACCAGTTTCTCTTGAAACACCTATTGGGGAAGAAGAAGATAGCCACTTAGGTGATTTCATTCCAGATGAAGATATTCCAGTACCAGCAGAAGCTGCAGCATTTACTTTATTAAAAGAACAACTTATTGAAGTATTAGATACATTAACTGAAAGAGAACAAAAAGTATTACGTTTACGTTTCGGCCTTGATGATGGGCGTGCACGTACGCTTGAAGAAGTTGGTAAAGAATTTAGCGTAACAAGAGAGCGTATTCGTCAAATTGAAGCTAAAGCACTTAGAAAACTTAGACATCCAAGTCGTAGTAAAAAACTTAAAGATTATTTAGAATAAGAATTAAACGATATATAATATAAGTAAAGATAATAGAAGTTGTTTTTGAGCAACTTCTATTATTTTCTATAAAGAGAAATACTAGAGGTGAAACATGCAATTATCTAATCGTTTAGGAACGCTTACAAAATATGTACCACAAGGCAGTCGTGTCATCGATGTAGGAACAGACCATGCCTATGTGCCAATTTATCTAATGAAAAATAATATCGCTACAAGCTGTATGGCTACAGATATTAATAAAGGGCCACTTATTAAAGCCGAGCAAAATATGGCCAAATATCGTATCCCGAATATTAAGCTGAAACAAACAAGTGGGCTTCAAGGCATTACAGAAGAAGATGGGAATGTGATTATGATTTCAGGTATGGGAGGCTATTTAATTATTGATATCTTAAAAGCAGCTATGCCAATTGTTAAAGCAGCAGATCGCCTTATTTTACAGCCACAACAAGATATTGATGAAGTAAGAAAATTCTTACATGCAAATCACTTTAAGATTGTAACAGAAGATTTTGCAAAAGATGATGATAAATACTACACAATATTAGTTGTAGAAAAAGGTGAAGAAGTATATAGTAAAAGTTATGAATATGTATACGGTAAATGTCTTATTGAAAAGAAATTACCATTATTCAAAGAATGGCTTGTGAAAAAATGCGATAAACTAGAAGAGATTAAAAAGCATTTAGATTCAAATCAAGGTATACAAGCCGAAGCAAGACTTAAAGAGTTAGAAGCAGAGATTGCAGAAATCAAAGAGGTGATTACATGCCTAAACTAAAAGAGATTATGACAGTACTGGAGAAACTAGCACCTTGTCATTTGGCAGAAAGTTGGGATAATGTAGGACTAATGGTGGGGAGCAAAGAGGAAGAAGTGGATAAAGTACTTTGTGCTTTGGATGTTAATGAAAGTGTTGTAGATGAAGCTATTCAAAAAGGCGCTAAATGTATTGTAAGTCACCATCCATTTTTCTTTGCACCACTGAAAAAATTAAATTTAGATGATACCAAAGGTAGAATGATTAAGAAGCTTGTCAAAAATGACATTGCCGTCTATAGCATGCATACTAATTATGACATTGCTAAAGGTGGATTAAATGACTACTTATGTGAGCTCTTAAAGCTTAAAGAGGTTAAAGTACTTGCACCAACAGGCAGTCGTACATTTTGTAAAGTGGTTATTTACGTACCAACAACACATCTGGAAGTTGTACGTGAGGCGATTATTCGTTATAATGAGTGTACAATCGGAAACTATAAAGGTTGTACATTTAGTGGTCAAGGTGAAGGAAGCTTTATGCCACTTGAAGGAAGTAATCCTTTCATAGGAACAACTGATAAGTTAGAAAAAGTAGCTGAAAATAAAATTGAATTCATGGCTTATAAGGATGAAGTAGCTTACTTAATTAAAAAAATTAAAGCAGTACATCCTTATGAAGAAATGGCATATGATGTATATGATTTAGTAGATTTAAACGAACCAATTGGACTTGGTAGAGTTGGTAAGTTTGAAACGCCAATAAGCTTTGAGGAACTTATTACACAAATTAAAAAGGTATTTAAGGTGCCATATATACGTGTGACACAAGAAACAGATAAACATATTAAAAGTGTGGCGATTTGTTCAGGAAGTGGTAGCGATTTTATAAAACAAGCCGCATTTAAAGCTGATGTATATATTACGGGAGATATGCAATTTCATAAAGGGCAAATGGCTAAAGAACTAGGTATTCCAGTTATTGATATTGGTCATTATGCTTCTGAGAATATTGCAATGACACATATTTGTGCTTATTTAAAAGAAAATCTAAAGCATTTAGAAGTAACATGTTCTGAGGTAGATGGAGAAACATTAATCACAAAATG
>USPX01000285.1 GCA_900556665.1 uncultured Eubacteriales bacterium | reverse complement strand
TTAAATCGGGAGATGCAATACTAGGTTTATTTGTTATTGCAATCATATTTTTGATTATTATTCCGTTACCGGATAGTATTTTAAGTATCTTACTTATTTTAAATATTTCTATAGCTGCGATGATTTTGATGAGTGCGCTTTTCTCAAAAGAACCTCTTGATTTATCATTATTTCCAACGTTGCTACTTTTAACAACGTTATTTAGGTTAGGATTAAATATTTCAAGTACAAGATTAATTTTACAAAATGGTTATGCAGGGGAAGTTGTACAGACCTTTGGTGAATTCGTTGCAGGTGGGGAACTTGTAATTGGGATTATTATTTTCATCATTATTACAATTGTAAATATGCAAGTTATCACAAAAGGTTCAGAGCGTGTTGCTGAAGTAACAGCACGTTTTACATTAGATGCCATGCCTGGTAAGCAAATGGCCATTGATGCAGATTTAAATACAGGTTTTATTGATGAAGCAGAAGCTAAGAAACGTAGAAAGAAAATTCAAGATGAAGCAGCTTTCTTTGGTTCAATGGATGGTGCTTCTAAATTCGTAAAGAATGATGCAGTTGTTGGTATATTTATTACTTTAGTTAATATTATTGCCGGTATTATTATCGGTGTTGTAATGAAAAAAATGGACTTTTCAGAGGCACTTCAAAAGTATACTGTTATGACAGTTGGAGATGGTCTTGTAAGTGCTATTCCATCACTTCTTATTTCCATTGCTACAGGTATTTTGGTAACTAAGACAGCTTCAGAAGATAGCATGAGTAATGTTATTCTTGGACAAATTGCTTATTCACCAGTTGTACTTTATGTTGTAGGTGTGGTTTTAGTTGTATTTGGTTTATTTACGCCAATGGGGCCTATTACAACATTGCCAATGGCAGCAATATGGTTCTTATTAGCATATCGTATTGGTAAGTTAAATAAAGTACAAGCAGTAGAAGAGGAATTGGCTTCAGAAGATGAAGAAGTTGGTGAAATTCGTAAACCAGAAAATGTTATTTCATTATTACAAGTGGATCCTATTGAATTAGAATTTGGCTATGGTATGATTCCATTAGCTGATGTTAATCAAGGTGGGGACTTATTAGATCGCGTCGTTATGATTAGACGACAAATTGCATTAGAGTTAGGAAGTATCGTACCTATTGTACGTTTAAGAGATAATATTCAATTACCACCAAATGCCTACAGTATTAAGATTAAAGGGATTGAAGTGGCTAGAGGTGAAATATTATTCGATCATTATATGGCTATGAATCCTGGTTATGTAGAAGAAGAAATAGATGGTATTGCCACAACAGAACCAGCATTTGGACTTCCAGCATTATGGATTACAGAAGCACAACGTGAAAAAGCGGAGATGAGAGGGTATACAGTTGTAGACTGTCCATCTATTGTAGCAACACATTTAACAGAAGTTATTAAACGTTACTTACATGAACTTTTAAGTCGTCAAGATGTTCAAACATTAATTAATAATGTTAATGAAACACATCCAACACTTATTAGTGAATTAACACCTAAACTTTTAAGTATAGGGGATATTCAAAAAGTACTAGCAAACTTATTACAAGAAGGTGTGTCTATTAGAGACCTTGTAACAATTTGTGAGGTACTTGCAGATTATGCAACATCTATTAAGGATACAGATGTATTAACTGAATATGTAAGACAAGGATTATCACGTGCAATTTCTAAGCGAGTATTTGGTGCAGGAACTAATAAGGTTATTACACTAGATCCAGCTATAGAGCAACAGATTATGGAACATGTACAACATACAGAACAAGGTGCATATATTGCATTAGATCCAAAGACAATTCAAGTTATTGTTAATCAGCTTAAAAAAGAAATCAATAAATTAACATCTATTGGACTTCAACCTATTATATTAACTTCACCAATTGTAAGAATTTATTTTAAGCAATTAACCATGCAGTATATACCTGATTTAACGGTTATTTCTTATAATGAGGTAGAACAAAATGTAGAAGTTCAATCAATAGGAATGGTGAGCATTGCATGAGAATACTAAAAATTAAAGGAAAAGACGAAAAAGTCGTTTTAAATCAAATAGAGAAACAATACGGTGATAAAGCCATTATATTAAGCACACAAAAAGAAGCAGTAGGGCGTTTTAAGTTTTTTAAAACCCCTAAAACTGTAGTAACAATCGCCGTTAAAGATGAAGAAGATGATGTATCTGTTCATGAAAACTTAGAAAAAATTACAAAACTTAAAGAAGTACCTGTAGAAAGTAAAAAAGAAGATGATGCAGCAGCTAAAATGCTTTTAGATTTAAATGAACATATTAGAAACATGGAGATGACATTACAAAATTTACAAAGTCAAGCAACTATAGCTAAAGAAGCAGTTACAGATAAAGATTCAGTGGGAGCAGTTTCAAATAATGTTTTATCTTATTTAAAAGAAAAAATGATTGCAATAGGTATTAAACAACCAATATGTGAGTGGATGTTGGATTCAGTTTCGCCGGAGAATAGTGTAGAAGAAATAATTCATATAATACGCACAAAAATAGAAGAATTATTAACAAATCATAAAGCTGAAGAGCAGTTACCAAAAACAGTATTCTTTATTGGTTCTACAGGAGTTGGTAAAACAACTACAATCGCCAAATTAACTGCTCAGTATGTATTAGAAAAACATAAGAAGATTGTACTATTTACTTCTGATACTTATCGTATTGCAGCAATTGAACAATTAAAAACATATGCGGATATTTTAGGAGTTCCAATAGAAATTATCTATGATGAGAATGATATACCAGAACTTCTCAAGAAATGGCAACATGTAGATCATATCTTTATAGATACAGCAGGGCGTTCTCACAAAAATATAGAGCAAGTTAATGAACTTTTAAGTCTATTAAAATGTGTTGAAGAAAAAAGAGTATTTTTAGTTGTGAATGCTAATACAGCTACAACAGATGTGATGAATGTGATTGATACATATAATGAAGTACAAAACGACTTTGAACTTATTATTACAAAATTAGATGAAACAGATGAGATTGGGAATATCTTACAATAGGACAAAATGTACCAGCAGATATTAAACTCTTTAATTATGAAGAATACATAGTTGACTTACTAGGGAGAGTACAATATGAATGATCAAGCACAAGTATTAAGAACATTAATGGCTAACAGTGGAAATGATGATATATTTCAAATGAATAGTAATATGAAGGTGATTACTATAGCGAGTGGAAAAGGTGGTGTTGGTAAAAGTAACTTTAGTGTTAACTTAGCACTAGCTTTAAAAGAACTTG
>USPX01000284.1 GCA_900556665.1 uncultured Eubacteriales bacterium | reverse complement strand
GAAAAAGCTATTGCTCTAAATCCTTTTTATGATCGTGCTTATTTCTTTTTAGCCAGTGGTTATGATGAATTAGGTGATACGAAAAAAGCAATTATGTACTATAAAGAATTATTAAACTTAGTCCCTGATGATTTTTGGGGCCTAACAAATTTGGGTGCTATTTATGAAAATAATGGTTTATATGAAGATGCCTATAAGCTATTTTATAAAGCCTATGAAATTGATGGGCAAGATGCCACTTCACTTTTTAATATGGGAGTAATATGTGGCCGACTAAAACGTTTTGAAGATGCCATACTATATTATAAGAAGGCATTAAAATTGGAGTCTTCACCTTATACTTTTTTAAATTTAGCCGTTTTATATAAAGACATTGGCTTCCTTGAGAAAGGACTTCATTATCTGACCGAAGGTATTCATGAGAATCCTGATTGTGGATTCCTCTATTATAATCGCGCTTGCTTTTGGGCACTTGCATTAAATAAAAATCTTGAAAAAACGCAAATTTTAGATGAAAAGTTGTTAAATAATGCACTAACAGATTTTCAAGAATCTGTTAATATTAACAAAGAATTTCTACCTTATGGTGAAAAAGATGAAGACCTTCAATTAGTTTTGTCACATTATTATAGAAGTTAATAAAAATTTAATTTTATATTTACTATCCCTAATATAAAATTATATAATAAAAACGGATTTACTAGACTACAAATTATTACTAGGAGAATTATTATGAATGTAATTATTGTGGGTGTGGGTAAATTAGGTTACACATTAGCGTTGCATCTTGCTTCTGAACATAATGATGTAACTGTTATTGACCCAAATCCTAAGGCAATCGAAAAGGTAGAAAATGCATTAGACGTTATGCCTATCAAAGGAAAAGGCTTCAGTACCAATACGCTACTTGAAGCGGGCTGCAAAACTGCTGACTTACTCATTGCAGTAACAGGCCGTGACGAGATTAATATGCTTTGTTGCTTAACAGCTAAAAAGTTAGGTGTAGCCCGTACTATTGCACGTATTCGTGACCCAGAATATGCTCGAGAATTACTGCTTATTAAAGAAGACTTAGGCCTTGACATGGTCATTAACCCCGAAGAAGCTGCTGCTGATGAAATTGCACGTATTATTACTGCACTACCTGGAGGCGCTGTTAAAATTGAAAACTTTGCCAAGGGCCGTGTACGTATGGTGGAACTTATTGTCAAAGAAAATATGCCACTTGCAGGTATGCAACTTAAACATATTTCTGAGAGATTCCCAGATCCACTTCTCATCGGTGCAATTATTCGAAATGGTAATTTAATTATTCCTAAAGGGGATGATACATTACAAGTTAATGATGCCATTTATGTTGTAGGTAAAACAGCGAGTATGTTAAGTTTCTGTAAGAGCTTGCAAGGTGCTACTACTAAAGTGCGTAATGTCATGATTGTAGGTGGTGGTAGAATTGCTTACTATCTTGCCCGTTTACTTGCTCAAATGCATATTAAAGTAACAATCATTGAAAAAGATGAGGAGATTTGTTTATCACTTGCTGAAAACTTACCTCAAGCTTTAATTATTCATGGCGATGGTACAGATAGTTTATTACTTCAATCTGAGCACTTTGAAAGTACAGATGCTTTCATCTCTTTAACTGGACGTGATGAAGAAAATCTTATCGCAACACTTATTGCTAAGCGTCACAATGTAGGACGTGTTATTACAAAGATTAGCCGTAATCACTGTTCTGAGCTTATTTCTGACCTAGGCATTGATACTGTAATCACACCACAAGACATTATTACAAATAACATATTAAAAAATGTCCGTGGACACGCTATAGAAACACTTCATCGTATGATGGGTACAGATGGCGAAATGATTGAGTTTATTGCTTCAGAGGAAGATGATATTTTAAATATTCCTTTAGCTAAACTTGAGTTTATACCAGATGTACTTATTACAACAATTGTACGCAAAAATGAAGTAATCGTCCCTACAGGTAATGATTGTATCTTAAAGGGCGATCGTGTTTTAATTATTACAAAACAACATATTACAAGTTTAAAAGAAATTGCAACAAAGAACTCAGGAGGATTCACAAATGAACTTAAAAATAGTATTAAGAAGTTTGGGAATGCTCTTGGTATGTGAGGCAATTGCCTTAATACCAGCGACTTTAGTTGCTTTAGGTTATGGTGATGGGGACTTTTTATCCTTTGTTTATACCATAGGATTACTCCTTTTAATAGGGACTCCCCTTGCCTTACTTAAAACACGCCAAATGACAATTTTCACAAAAGATGGTTTTGCCATTGTAGCTATTGGTTGGCTCCTTATTTCTTTCTTTGGAGCCTTACCTTTTTACTTTAGTGGTGCAATTCCTTCTTTTATTGATTGCTTCTTTGAGGCAAGTTCAGGTTTTACCACAACAGGTTCTACTATTTTAACTGAAATAGAAGGTTTACCTCATGGTATTTTATTCTGGCGTAGCTTTACCCACTGGGTAGGTGGTATGGGTATCTTAGTATTTGCCATTGCGATTTTACCTTCTTTGGGAGTTGGTTCACTGCAAATTCTAAGAGCAGAAAGCCCTGGCCCTATCGTTGGTAAACTCGTTCCTAAAATTGGACAAACAGCTAAAATCCTCTATAGTATTTACTTAGGTATTACACTATTAGAAGTTATCTTACTCTGCCTTGCAGGGATGTCTGTATATGATGCTTTCATTCATGCATTAGGTACAGTAGGAACTGGTGGTTTCTCTAATATGAATGCCAGTGTCGGACATTATAATAGTGCGGCTATAGATTGGATTATTACAATCTTTATGATTTTATCGGGGATTAATTTCTCCCTCTATTATTTCATACTTAAGGGTAACTTTAGAAGCTTTTTTAAAGACCAAGAGCTTAGATTGTACTTAACTGTTATGGGTAGTGGTATTTTATTTGTTACCATTGATCTTTTAGTGCGTGGCTATTATGGCAGTTTTGGAGAAGCTTTACGTTTTTCTGCTTTCCAAGCGGCTTCTGTAATGACCACAACAGGTTATGCTACTGCAGACTTTAATACATGGCCTATGTTTAGTCAGGTTGTTTTACTTTCACTTATGGTTATGGGTGGATGTGCTGGTTCAACAGGTGGTGGGATTAAAGTCTCTAGATTTTTAATTGGCTTTAAAACTATGCGTTATACTTTCCAACGTATCTTACACCCAAATGTATGCTCTATTGTACGTATTAACGATAAAACGGTAGAAAATGAAACAGTATTAAGCGTTTTAGGCTACTTTTTCATTTATATCACTGTCTTTATTACAGGTGTCAT